>DEQI01000230.1:0-2077 GCA_002360295.1 Planococcaceae bacterium UBA3370 | reverse complement strand
TTTGAATTTTTGTCGATTGGGAAACGGTCATAACGATATAATCGGAAGTTCGTTACATTTGTTTCTTTTTGGAATAAATCAACCGTTACTTTCGTTTTTCCCGTATTGTTTAATGTCGAAAAGACGAATTGATCACCATTTGTTAATTCACGAATCGTCACTTTTAATGTTGCTTGTGAACCAATCGTGTAGTTATAAACTGTATCCGTTGCAACCCCGTAGCTTTCTGTCGTTTTACCTTTAAATGCAATAGTAGAAGCAGAGCGAATATAGAGAGGATTTTCCTCTTGCGTTACTTGAACAAAATTGGCTTCATTACGGAATAACGTAAAGTTTGAGCCTTGCATCGCTGTAATTGTATAATCATTTTTCGAAATTTGGTTTGTTGCTACTAGCGCACGATGTAACATCACAGAAAATGTGACACGGTTTACTGTCGCTTTCGGATCAAAAGTACCGTCTTCACGACCTGTTGTAATGCCATGTTGTGCTAAAATCTTCACGTTTTCACGGTGAGAGACGCTAATTTTGTTCCAATCTTTAAATGTAATTTCTTCACCAGTATCTTGTAATTTAAATGCTCGTACTAATGTTGTCGCCATTTGTTCACGAGTTAATGCATCTGATACACCAAAGCGACCATCTGGTTTCCCACTGAAAATGCCAGCTGCATAAGTTGCAAAGACACCCTGTGCGAAGCTTGATTTACTACTAACATCTGAAAATTTAGATTGATAAGCTGCATCTGGTAACTTTAATGCACCTTTAAAAAGATTTGCTGCTTGTCCACGATTAATCGCTAAATTCGGACGAAATTCGCCATCAGGATAGCCGTTGATAACGCCCATTTCCACTAGCTGCATCACTTCGTTTTTTGCCCAAAAAGAATTCGAAATATCCGTTAGCTTTTGATTTACTGTGAGCTGCTGTGAAGGTTTCTCTTCTGTGCCAGTTGTTTCACCCGGTTGTTGTTCTGGCTGTTCTACGGGAGTTTCAGTTTCCGTACCTTGATTGGTTTCTTGATTTGAATCTGGTTTTACTTCATTAATGCCTTCTGAATCCGGCTCTGTTGTATTTGTCGTTCCTTCACTTGTCGGAGCTTGGTCAACAGTTCCCTCTTCCGTTACCGTTGTATCGGCAGTTTGTTCTGCGTTTGACAACGTAGCTGATGTATTTTCTTCTTGTACTTCAGCTTTTGCTTGTTCTTCATGAACAATCTCCGCACTGACATTAGCAGGCATCATCGCCGAGCTCACTAATGCAAGTGATAATAAAATGGAAGCTATTTTTTTCATCTTTCCATTTTCCCTCCTTACTATGTACAATTCCTTACTCTATTTCCAACCTATTTATTATACATGTTTCGCCATCATTCTTCATGTGAAAAAAGTGATGATGAAAAGAGACCGTTATTCAGGAGATAAAGGGGGTTTTTTCCTGCTTTAGGTTCGTTTTTACCTACTTGTGTTGGATTTCTTTTGGCTTGTGTCCGGTTTTACGCTCTTGTGTTCGCTTTCTCTCCGTTTGTGTGCGGTTTTTACATCCTTGTGTTCGCTTTCCCTCGGCTTGCGTGCGGTTTTCATATCCCTGTGTTCGCTTTCACCGAGTTTGTGTGCGGTTTTTACACCCTAGTGCTCGCTTTCTCTCGAATCATTTTCGTAAAATCATTCTTCCCTAATCACTCAATACTAATGACATCAAAATTACTATTCATAGCGTTGTATAAAAAGCTTGCTAGTTGCCCACGCGTTACATTTTGATTTGGGCTAAAAGTAGTAGCCGTTGTTCCGCGCGTAATCTGATAGTCAATTAATGTTTGTATATATTGTTTTGTATGTAAGTCCGTTAAGTTATTCACATCTGTAAAGATCGTCTTTGTACTTTCTGATTGATATAGTTGAAAGCCTAGCGTTAACATTTTTGCTAGTTGTGCACGTGTTAATGGTTTGTCTGGTCGGAATGTATCACCATAACCACCGACAATCCCTGCTTCATATAATGCTGCTATAGCTCCATAATATTTACTGTTACTTGGTACATCTTTAAAACCTGGATTTTTCACATTCTTTGTATTCAA
>DEQI01000182.1 GCA_002360295.1 Planococcaceae bacterium UBA3370 | reverse complement strand
TACATAAATTAAGCTTGTGCGTCTAAAAACTCTGTTACTTGAGCTGGTGATTTTGCGTTAGCACTATGTAAATGCGCTAGTTTCTCACCGTTTTTGAAAATTAATAGAGATGGGATCCCCATTACTTGATATTTTTCAGCAAGCTCTGGGAAATCATCACGGTTAATTGAGTACCAAGTGTATTGGTTATATTCCTCGATAATTGGATCGATAAACATATCCATACGTGTACAGTCAGGGCACCAGCCAGCGAAGAATTTAATAATAACCGCTTTGTCAGATGAAATAATGTCGTTGAATTGTTCTAATGTAGTAATTTGTTCCATAAATAATCACACTCCTTACGACTCAGTGTACACATTTTCCGTTAGTTGTGGAAGAAAATTGACTTGGAGAATAAGATATAATAACTGTTAGTCATTAACAAAGGATAGTTCCTACTATACTAATTTTTAGAAAATATTGAGAAAAAAGATTGCCAAAAATGACGAAATATTCTACACTAAAAACAGAATTACTGTTTGAGGTTTTTTTTTAGCAACAAAATGAATGACTATTCATTCGAAGGATTTCACAAGGGGGAATTGCTCGTGGCTTACAATATTAAAAAAGCAGCCGTATTAGGCTCAGGGGTTATGGGTTCAGGTATTGCTGCCCATTTAGCAAACATCGGAATTCCAACATTACTATTAGATATTACGCCGAAAGAACTGACATCAGAAGAACAAGCAAAGGGACTGACACTTGACCATCCAGCAGTGAAAAATCGTTTCGTACAAGGGGCAATGCAAAGGTTGTTCAAGCAAAAGCCAGCCCCACTAGCATCTAAGAAAAACTTAGCGCTTATTACACCGGGGAATTTTGAAGATGACTTCGATAAATTAAAAGATGTCGATTGGATTATTGAAGTCGTCGTAGAAAATTTGGACGTAAAAAAGAGCTTAATGGAAAAGATTGATGCAATCCGTACACCAGGTACAATCGTTTCATCCAACACATCAGGGGTTAGTATTAATGCGATGGCAGAAGGGAGTTCAGAAGATTTCCAACAGCATTTCTTAGGTACGCATTTCTTCAATCCACCGCGTTATTTAAAACTATTAGAAGTGATTCCTTCTAATACAACCGCACCAGAAGTGGTTTCCTTTATGCAAGTATTTGGTGAAGATGTATTAGGTAAAGGAGTTGTTATCGCAAAAGATACACCAAACTTTATTGCCAACCGTATCGGTACATACGGGCTCATTATTACGATGAAAGAAATGCAAGAGCGTGGCTACTCAGTCGGTGAAGTAGATTCAGTAACAGGTCCATTAATTGGCCGTCCTAAATCTGCCACATTCCGCACGCTTGATGTAGTCGGTCTAGATACGTTCGCACATGTTGCAAAAAATGTTTACGACCATACGACAGGTGAAGAGCAAACCATATTTGCAGAAGATCCAACATTAAAGAAAATGATTGAAAATGGCTGGCTAGGTGCGAAATCTGGTCAAGGGTTCTTCTTTAAAAAAGGGAAGGAAATATTAGAATTAAATTTAAATACATTTGACTATGAGCCAGTGAAAAAGCTACAAACACCATCAATCGAAATGGCCAAACAAGTACGTGGTTTGGCAAACAAAGTAAAAACATTAGTATATGCAAAAGATCGTACGGGTGAGCTTTTATGGAATATTTTTGCACCTACTCTTCTTTACTCAGCACAGTTACATGGTGAAATTGCAGATGATATCGTAGCCATTGATAATGCGATGAAATGGGGCTTTGGGTGGGCGCAAGGACCCTTTGAATTATGGGATGCGATAGGCGTAAAAGAGTCAGTGGCCAAAATGCAAGCGGAAGGACGAGAAATTCCGTCATTTGTTAAAGACTTACTCGACAAAGGCTTTAACACATTCTACTCAGAAATAGACGGAGACTTAGCATTTTATAATGGCACAGCCTATGAAAAAGTACCAGTAAACGAAAAAGCAATTGATTTAAAGCGTTATAAGAAAAAACATGGTGTTATAAAATCGAATGCTGGTGCTAGTTTAATAGATTTAGGAGATGGCATTGCCCTATTAGAATTCCACTCACAATCCAATGCCATTGGTTTAGATATTATTCAAATGATTAACTTTGCAATAGACGAAGTAGAAGCGAATTATAAAGGGCTTGTGATCGGGAACCAGGGGAAAAACTTCTGTGTCGGGGCAAATTTAGGCATGATTTTAATGGAAGCGCAAGACGATAATATTTTCGAATTAGATTTTGTAATCCGTTCCTTCCAAAATGCAATGCGACGTATTAAATATTGTTCAAAACCAGTTGTAGCCGCACCGTTCCAGATGACACTAGGTGGCGGAGCTGAAGTTTGTTTACCTGCTGCACATATTCAAGCTTCAGCTGAAACGTATATTGGTTTGGTGGAAGTAGGTGTTGGGTTAATCCCTGGTGGTGGTGGCAATATAGGACTTTATGAAAAATTCCTAAAAGGGCTGCCAAACGGTGTGGATATTGATTATCAACAGATAGCGAATAAAGTATTTGAAACAATCGCCCTTGCTAAAGTGTCCACTTCTGGAGAAGAAGCGCGTGAGAATAATTTCTTAAGCTTTGCGGATGGCGTTTCCGTAAATCCTGATCATCAACTGTATGATGCGAAAAAGGCAGCATTAGCATTATATGAAGCAGGCTATACACCACCTCTTAAGCAAAAAGTAAAAGTTGTGGGCGCACCAGGCTATGCGACATTATTACTAGGTGCACAAGGAATGTTCCAATCAGGCTATATTAGTGAACATGATTTAAAAATAGCGAAAAAACTGGCTTATGTGATCGCAGGGGGCTTAGTACCATACGGAACAGAAGTCACGGAAGAGTATTTGTTAAATCTTGAAAAAGAAGCGTTTTTACAATTAGTCGCGGATCCAAAATCACAAATGCGTATGCAACATATGCTTGTGAAAGGGAAGCCTTTACGTAACTAATACTTCGAATAATACTTGATTGCTAGTTTTGCTAGCTAATAAGGGGGATACATCATTATGCGTGAAGCCGTAATTGTAGCAGGTGCGCGTACGCCAATAGGAAAAGCGAAAAAGGGGTCATTGGCAACTGTTCGTCCAGATGATTTTGCAGCTGTTGTCGTGAAAGAAACATTAAAACGAGCAGGTTACGAAGGACCGATTGATGATTTAATTATGGGCTGTGCCATGCCTGAAGCGGAGCAAGGAATGAACGTTGCACGTAATATCGGTGCACTGGCAGGGCTACCAGATACAACACCCGCTTTAACGGTCAATCGTTTCTGTTCATCAGGATTACAAACGATTGCTTATGCAGCTGAGCGCATTATGCTTGGGCATTCAAAGGCAATACTTGCAGGTGGAGTGGAATCTATGTCGATGATTCCAATGGTAGGGAATACAGTTCGATTAAATCCAAAGCTTGCCGAGGAAGCACCGCAATATTATATCAGCATGGGTCATACAGCAGAGGAAGTAGCAAATCGCTACAATGTAAGCCGCGAGGACCAAGATCAATTTGCTGTTCGCTCACATTTACTCGCTGAAAAGGCGATTAAAGAAGGCAAGTTCAAAGATGAAATTGTGCCGATTGAAGTCGTACAGCATTATGTCGATGAGCAAAATAAATTACAGCAAAAGAAATTTATTTTTGATACAGATGAAGGTGTCCGTCCAGATACATCTATTGAAGGTTTAGCTAAATTGCGTCCAGCATTCAATGTGAAAGGCTCTGTTACGGCGGGGAACGCATCTCAAACATCCGATGGTGCTGCAGCCGTATTAGTAATGGATCGTGAAGAAGCAGAAGCGCAAGGAATACAGCCGTTAGCGAAGTTTTTAGGCTTTGCAGTTGGCGGGGTTTCACCAGAGGTAATGGGAATCGGTCCAATTGTTGCTGTACCGAAAGCATTAGAAATTGCAGGATTATCTCAAGATCAAATAGATTTATGGGAAATTAACGAAGCATTTGCCTCTCAATCCCTACAAGTTGTACGTCATTTAGGTATTGATGAGGAAAAAGTAAATGTCAACGGTGGAGCCATTGCATTAGGTCATCCACTAGGGGCTACAGGTACTATTTTAACGCTCAAATTAATCCATGAGCTAAAGCGTCGCGGACAAAAATATGGTGTTGTCACAATGTGTATTGGTGGCGGAATGGGTGCTGCTGGCGTGTTTGAAGTGTTGTAACTTCAAGCATGTCTAATAAGGTAATACTGTTGACTTGCTAGAACAGCGGATTAGTTTCCTACTTGCCTCCGGATAACTAATCCAGCTTTTCTATATATTCCTTATGAATATTGATTCACTTTTAATCAATAAATAGAACTCAATTGGGGAGGAAATTATTTATGGAACAAACAACAAACATGATTAAAGGCGGTAGCTTTTTAATTGAAGACGTAGACATTTCTCGTGTTATTACGCCTGAGGATTTTACGGATGAACAAAAAATGATAGCAAAAACGACAGAAGACTACGTACAGAACGAAGTACTTCCAGTTGTTGAAAACTTAGAAAACCATGAATTTGAGCATTCAGTACGCTTATTAAAAACGGCAGGTGAGTTGGGATTATTAGCAGCGGATGTGCCAGAGCAATATGAAGGTCTTGGTTTAGATAAAATTTCTTCTGCATTAATCGCAGAAAAACTATCTGTAGCAGGAGGTTTCTCCATCACACATGGTGCGCACGTTGGGATCGGTTCATTACCCATCGTATTATTCGGCAATGAGACTCAAAAGCAGCAGTACTTACCGAAGTTAGCTTCGGGTGAGCTAATCGCTGCCTATGCATTAACAGAGCCAGGTTCAGGATCTGATGCTTTAGGTGCAAAAACAACGGCGAAACTGAATGAAGCTGGTACACATTATGTATTAAATGGAGAAAAACAATGGATTACAAATGCAGGCTTTGCTGATGTATTCGTTGTTTATGCAAAAGTTGATGGCGATAAATTCTCGGCATTTATCGTTGAGCGTACATTCCCAGGTGTATCAGTAGGGCCAGAAGAAAAGAAAATGGGGCTAAAATCATCGTCTACTCGTACATTAATTTTAGAAGATGCACAAGTACCAGTTGAAAACTTATTAGGTGAGGTAGGGCGCGGTCATGTTATTGCCTTTAACATTTTAAATATCGGTCGCTACAAGCTAGGGGTTGGGACAGTAGGTGGATCAAAACGTGCATTGGAATTATCGGTACAATATACAAATCAGCGCCAACAGTTCAAAACGCCTATCTCAAGTTTTAACTTAACGAAAGAAAAGCTTGCGACGATGGCATCTCATATTTACGCATCAGAATCATTAAACTATCGTACTGTCGGCTATTTTGAAGATACGTTAAGCCAGCTTTCTGAGGAAGAACAAAAAGACGGAAAAACGATAGCCGCTGCTATTGCAGAATATGCAATTGAATGCTCTATAGCGAAAGTGTTTGGCTCTGAAACATTAGACTATGTATCCGATGAAGCAGTACAATTACATGGTGGTTACGGCTTTATGGCTGAATATGAAGTAGAACGTATTTACCGTGATTCTCGTATTAATCGTATTTTTGAGGGAACGAATGAAATTAATCGCTTGATCGTTCCAGGTACATTTATGAAAAAGGCTTTAAAGGGAGAGTTACCGCTTTTACAAGTAGCCCAAAACCTACAATCTGAGCTTTTAATGTTAATGCCAGAAGAAGTGGGAACTGAGCCGTTAGCTCAAGAACACTATCTTGTGAAAAATGCGAAAAAAATTTGTGTTTTAGCAGCAGGTGTATCGGCACAGCGTTTCGGTGCAAAATTAGAGGTTGAGCAAGAAATTCTAGTAAACATCGCTAATATTGCCAACCAATTATATGCAATGGAATCTGCAGTGATTCGCACGCAAAAAGCAATTGAGCGTGATGGTGCTGAAAAAGCAGCACAAAAAATTCTTTATACTGAAATTTTCTGCCAAGAAGCATTTGCAGAAATCGAAAAAGAAGCAAAAGAAATCATTATTGCTTCTGTAGAAGGGGATGCAGGTCGTATGACATTATCTGCTCTACGCAAGCTTACGCGCAATAATCCACATAATTTAATACCGAAAAAACGTCAAGCTGCTGATAAAATAATTGAAGCAGCAAAATATATCGTTTAATAACGAGAGAAGGGTATCTGCAATGAAGTATGCAGGTACCCTTTTTAATGTGCGCCCGGCATGCGCAATGAACTATAGGGTGGAAGTCCC
>DEQI01000327.1 GCA_002360295.1 Planococcaceae bacterium UBA3370 | reverse complement strand
GTACTTGGGATGAACCTTTCACACGGTGGTCACTTAACACACGGTTCTCCAGTAAACTTCTCTGGTGAATTATACAATTTCGTTGAATACGGTGTAACAGAAGATACACACGTAATCGATTATAATGATGTTCGTGAAAAAGCGCTGGCTAATAAACCAAAACTTATTGTTGCTGGTGCATCAGCATACCCTCGTGAAATCGATTTTTCAAAATTCCGTGAAATTGCTGATGAAGTAGGAGCATACTTCATGGTAGATATGGCGCACATTGCTGGTTTAGTAGCTGCTGGTGAACATCAATCTCCGGTTCCTTATGCAGATTTCGTTACATCAACAACACATAAAACATTGCGCGGTCCACGCGGAGGCTTAATTTTAGCTTCTAAAGAGTGGGAGCAAAAATTAAATAAAGCCGTATTCCCTGGTATTCAAGGTGGTCCTTTAATGCACGTGATTGCAGCAAAAGCTGTAGCATTTGGGGAAGCGTTACAACCAGAATTCAAACAATATGCGAAACAAATTAAGCTAAACGCCAAAGCGTTAGCAGAAAGCTTAATGGCTGAAGGTGTTGACATCGTATCAGGTGGTACTGACAATCACCTATTATTATTAAATGTAAAATCTTTAGGTTTAACAGGTAAAGTAGCAGAGCATTTACTTGATGAAGTAGGCATTACAACGAACAAAAATACAATTCCTTATGATACAGAGTCTCCATTCGTAACTTCTGGTGTTCGTGTAGGGACAGCGGCGATTACAACTCGTGGATTCAAAGAGGAAGAAGCGACAGAAGTAGGTAAAATTATTGCTGCTGTATTGAAAAATCCAGAAGATGCAGCAGTAAAACAACAAGCAATCGAGCAAGTTAAAGCATTAACAGATAAATTTCCATTGTATGCATAATTGATAAGGGGCGTCCGACAAGTAAAAACTTTCGGACGTTTTTTTGTAGTCACAATACACATTTTTACTCTTTACAAAATAGAATTTAATATAGTAAAAGCTTTCATAAATGATATACAAAAAAACTTATATGATTAGCACATGCTAGTAGTTTTTTGTTATACTTATTTAGATAAACGACAGTTAGGAGAGATCCACAGTGAGCAAAGTATATGTTTTTGACCACCCATTAATTCAACATAAGTTAACGTATATTCGAGATAAAAATACTGGAACAAAAGAATTCCGTGAGCTTGTCGATGAAGTAGCAACATTAATGGCATTTGAAATTACTCGTGATATGCCAGTTGAGGAAATTGAAATTGAAACACCAGTAACAACAGCTAAAACAAAAGTATTATCAGGTAAGAAAATTGCAATCGTGCCAATATTACGTGCTGGAATCGGTATGGTAGACGGTGTATTAAAGCTAATCCCAGCTGCAAAAGTTGGCCACATTGGTTTATACCGTGATCCAGAAACGTTAAAACCAGTAGAGTATTATGCGAAATTACCAGCAGATGTGGAGGAACGCGATTTTATTATTGTGGACCCAATGCTTGCAACAGGTGGATCAGCAGTAGAGGCAATCAATTCATTGAAAAAACGTGGGGCAAAAAGCATTAAGTTTATGTGTTTAATTGCAGCTCCAGAAGGCGTGAAAGCAATTCAAGATGAACATGATGATGTGGACATTTACATTGCAGCATTAGATGAGAAATTAAATGATCATGGCTATATCGTACCAGGATTAGGCGATGCAGGAGACCGTTTATTCGGCACTAAATAACTTCATTATAAAACTTTTGTAATAAAATAAAAAGAAGCGTCCTTCAAGTTACGGAGGGCGTTTTCATTATAAATAGAAACGGAGAAGTTGCAATGACAAAGTTTAAAGTGATGACGATTTTCGGAACTAGACCGGAAGCAATTAAAATGGCTCCTTTAGTTTTAGAACTAGAAAAACATGAACAGGTAGAATCAATCGTGACAGTAACGGCACAACACCGTCAAATGCTAGACCAAGTGCTCGAAACATTTCATATAAAACCGGACTACGATTTAAATATTATGAAGGACCGTCAAACACTAATTGATGTTGCGACGAATGCGCTACAAGGTTTAGATGGCGTCATGAAAGAAGCGCAACCTGATATTGTTTTAGTACATGGCGATACGGCAACGACATTTATCGGTAGCCTAGCAGCTTTTTACAATAAAATAGCAATTGGACATGTAGAAGCAGGTTTACGAACAGGGCAAAAGTATTCACCTTACCCAGAGGAAATGAATCGTCAACTTACAGGTGTAATGGCAGACTTACATTTTGCGCCAACAGAACAATCCAAAGAAAACTTATTAAAAGAAAATAAACAACCAGAAGCAATTTTTGTGACAGGAAATACAGCAATTGATGCATTAAAAACGACTGTTAGTGAACAATATAATCATCCTGTTTTAGAAAAAGTGGGAACAGATCGAATGATTTTACTTACAGCACACCGTCGCGAAAACTTAGGTGAACCGATGCGCAATATGTTCCGTGCGATTAAACGTTTATTAGCTGAGCATGATGATGTACAAGTTGTTTATCCAGTACATATGAATCCAGCTGTGCGTGAAATAGCGAATGAAATTTTAGGAAACGATGAGCGTATTCATTTAATTGAGCCACTTGAAGTATTTGACTTCCATAACGTAGCAGCGCGTTCTTATTTAATTTTAACAGATTCAGGAGGTGTTCAAGAAGAAGCGCCTTCACTTGGGAAACCTGTACTTGTACTGCGTGACACGACAGAACGACCAGAAGGCATAGCCGCGGGTACATTAAAACTTGCGGGAACAGATGAAGATACGATTTATGCAATGGCAAAAGAATTACTAATAAATGAAGACGCTTATGCTGCAATGGCACATGCTTCTAACCCATACGGTGACGGTCATGCATCCGAGAGAATTGTAAAAGCACTTGTTGAATTTTTACAACAACGTAAGTAATTTCAGGTAGATAATAATGAATGAAACACAGTAAGGACGTTGGAATAATAGGGAAGATGATATCATTTTATTTCAAAATTATTGTAACTGTTTTTGCTGGAAATGGGTTGTGAAAAGAAGAAAGTTCATATACACAATTTTTTCGAATTTAGAGGTCTTTGTAACAAAAAATACAAAAAAAAAGTTTTTTTGCGAAAAAATAAGCATAAAAAGCGAATTAATGTACACAAATTTGTCAAGAATTTGACGAGGACTTTCGTAATGTGAAGAATTTTCCCATTACTAATTGACATCAATTATACCCTATTGTATGCTTACAAAGGGTAAGAATGATAAGGGTTTCGTATAGTCAAAAGACGTTGAAACACTTGTTATATCAAGTTTGTACTAGATTGACAGTTGAAACAAAAATTGTCAATTTGCAACGTTTTTTTATGCGTCTGGATACATGTCCATTGAGACTAGAGCTTTTAATGAAGTGAGAGACTGAATTTTATTGGAAGTAGATTTTTGCAATAATGGGTTCGGTCTATTTACTATGTTCTAACCTCATTGTAGTGCATTCATTGCGCTTTAAATTTCACTTAATGGTCACAAAATGACTTCTTTACTCGAAAAAATGGTTCAGGAGATTAATTGCCAATGCTAGATTTGCATCACATTTTCGCTAAGCAAAAGAAAGCGTTATTTTTTTTGCTCGCTCTTTGTGCTTTAGGCTGGGGATTTACACCTTATGCTCCGATATTTGCCGGAATAGGTCTTGGTGCGTTTTTTGGTACTTACAACTTTTGGATATTAGTTCGACGGATGGAAAAGTTTGACCAAGCCATTAGTGAAGGGACGAAAACACGTTCATTAGGAACGGCTCTAAGGTTCGGGTCAGGTGTTGCTGCAGTCGCAATTGCAATTTCGTTGCCACAATATTTTCACTTAATAAGCACGGTCATTGGACTAATGATGCCATACATATTTCTCATTATTGAGAGAATTGTATATCATGTTAAAAACCATTAATGTGCACTACGAAAGAGAGGTGAATGCAAAATGAATCATCTAAGTCCAGAATATGATGTTAATTTAGGCTTCCTTACGCTAACTTTCAACTTATCAACAGTATTAATGTTGTTAGTTGCAGCTACTATCGTGTTTTTAATTGCTTTTATTTCAACTCGAAGCTTAAAGCTAAAACCGACTGGTATGCAAAATTTCATGGAGTGGGTAATGGACTTCGTGAAAGGTATTATTAAAAGTAATATGGACTGGAAAACAGGTGGTCGTTTCCATGTGCTTGGTATTACCCTGATTATGTTTATCGCAGTATCAAACTTATTAGGTTTACCATTTTCATTTGTTTACCATGACTATTTATGGTGGAAATCACCAACAGCCGATCCGACAGTAACAATGTCATTAGCGGCAATGGTTCTAGTTTTAACGCATTACTATGGTGTGAAATTAAACGGAACAAAACAATACTTTGGAACATTTTTCCAACCAATGTCATTTATGTTCCCATTAAAGATAGTAGAGGAGTTTGCCAATACATTAACACTTGGTCTACGTCTTTACGGTAACATTTATGCAGGTGAGATTTTACTTAGCTTACTTGCAGGTTTAGCAGGAGCTAGCGCATTTGGCTTCGTTGGAGCAATCATTCCAACGTTAGCATGGCAAGGGTTCTCGATCTTCATCGGGTTTATCCAAGCTTTCATTTTCACTATGTTAACAATGGTATACATGGCGCACAAAGTGAGTCACGACCATTAATTATAAATTTCCGCAATAATGCGGTTATTTGAACCAAAACAAAACACAATTCCAAGGAGGAAATTTTACAATGGTAGGTTCAGTAGGTTTATTAGCAGCAGCAATCGCAATCGGTTTAGGTGCATTAGGTGCAGGTATCGGTAACGGTCTTATCGTTTCTAAAACAGTTGAAGGGATCGCTCGTCAACCAGAAGCACGTGGCGCACTTCAAACTGTAATGTTCATCGGGGTAGCATTAGTAGAAGCCCTTCCAATCATCGCAGTAGTAGTAGCATTCATCGTAATGAACAAATAATCTACGCACTAGCGAGTAACAATGGCGAAGATAATTCCCAGAGAAACTTCGCCATTCCTTTTGTATGAAAGTAATTTCATTAAACATGTATTTTTCAATGTGAAAGTAAAGGTTTAAACATTATAGATTTTGAACACAAGCTCTTGAAGGGAGTGAAACAATCGTGGTATTAGATCATTTAGTACTAGGTGCTGGCGCTACTGGAATGAACTTAGGAGATGCATTAGCAACATTAGTGATCTTCGGTGTTTTAATGCTTCTTCTTAAAAAGTTTGCTTGGGGTCCATTAATGGGCGTAATGAAGCAACGTGAAGAATTAGTAGCTAGCGAAATCGATGCAGCTGAAAAAGCGCGCAAAGAGACACACCAATTATTAGAAGAACAAAAGAGCCTTCTTAAAGAAGCTCGTACTGAAGCGCAATCAATTATTGAAGGCGCTAAAAAACAAGGCGATGCGCAGCGTGAAGAAATTATTTCAACAGCTCGTGCTGAAGCCCTTCGTTTAAAAGAAGCTGCTGTTCGTGATATCGAGGCAGAAAAAGAGAAAGCAATCGCTGCTGTGCGTGAAGAAGTGGTTTCACTATCAGTTCTTGCAGCATCTAAAGTTCTTGGAAAAGAAATTTCAGAAGCTGACAATAGCGCATTAATTAAAGAAACGATTGCGAAGGCAGGCGAAGCGAAATGAGTCAAGTAGCTAAGCGCTATGCTGAAGCATTGTTCCAATTGGCACAAGAAAAGCAAATTCTTTCTGAAGTTGGTGCAGATTTAAAGGAATTAGCAACAGTATTGAAAGATAATAAAGAATTACTGACATTACTTGCTGCTCCAAAATTATCTGCAGATCGCAAGAAAGTAATTGTTACTGAAATATTCTCAAACGCACACCCAGTAGTTGTGACTACGCTTCAATTATTGATTGATAAAAAGCGTGTTAACGAAGTACAAATTGTTGCGGAAGAGTTCCAAACATTAGCATCTTCAGCACTTGGTGCAATAGATGCAACAGTTTACTCCACTCGCCCACTAACGGACGAAGAAAACGCAGAAATTTCTTCTGCCTTCGCAAAGTTAGTAGGTAAAGGGAAGTTAAATATTACAAACGTAATCGAGCCAGCATTAATTGGTGGCATTCGTGTACAAATCGGCAACTACATTTATGACAGCACAGTAGCTGCAAAGCTAGAAGGTCTAAAGCGTACGTTAGTTGGTTAATTTTAAGAAATGTGAGAGGTGAACATACATGGGCATCAAAGCTGAAGAAATCAGCAGTCTGATTAAACAGCAGATTGAAAATTACCAATCTGAATTACAAGTAAGCGAAGTAGGTACAGTTATCCGCGTTGGTGACGGTATTGCTCTTGCTCATGGCCTCGACAACGCCATGGCTGGAGAGCTTTTAGAGTTCTCTAATGGTGTTATGGGTATGGCTCAAAACCTAGAAGAAGGTAACGTTGGTATCGTAATCTTAGGTCCATACACAGACATCAAAGAAGGCGATGAAGTTCGTCGTACAGGTCGTATTATGGAAGTTCCAGTTGGTGAAGCACTAATTGGTCGTGTTGTAAACCCACTAGGTCAACCAGTTGACGGTCAAGGTCCAATCAACACAACAAAATCTCGTCCAATCGAAAGTCCAGCTTTCGGTGTAATGGCTCGTAAATCAGTACACGAACCATTACAAACAGGTATCAAAGCGATTGACGCATTAGTACCAATCGGTCGTGGTCAACGTGAGTTAATCATCGGTGACCGCCAAGTTGGTAAAACATCTGTAGCAATCGATACAATCTTAAACCAAGCTGGCGAAAACATGATTTGTATCTATGTTGCAATCGGTCAAAAAGAATCAACTGTACGTGGTGTAGTTGAAACTTTACGTAAGCATGGCGCATTAGATTACACAATCGTAGTGACTGCATCTGCATCACAACCAGCTCCATTATTATACTTAGCTCCATTTGCTGGGGTATCTATGGCAGAAGAATTCATGTTAGATGGTAAACACGTTTTAATCGTGTATGATGATCTTTCTAAACAAGCATCAGCTTACCGTGAACTTTCACTTCTTCTTCGCCGTCCTCCAGGTCGTGAAGCTTACCCTGGTGACGTATTCTACTTACACAGCCGTCTACTTGAGCGTGCTGCTAAGTTAAACGAAACTTATAAAAATGGTTCGATTACAGCTTTACCATTCGTTGAGACTCAAGCTGGTGATATCTCTGCTTATATCCCAACAAACGTTATCTCAATTACAGATGGTCAAATTTTCTTACAATCTGACTTATTCAACTCAGGTGTACGTCCAGCGATTAACGCGGGTCTTTCTGTATCACGTGTAGGTGGTTCTGCACAAATTAAAGCAATGAAAAAAGTTGCGGGTACGCTACGTCTTGACTTAGCTGCATTCCGTGAGCTTGAATCATTCGCTCAATTTGGTTCTGATTTAGATGCAGTGACGCTTGCTAAATTAGAGCGTGGTAAACGTACTGTTGAAATCTTAAAACAAGATTTAAACAAACCACTTAAAGTTGAAAAACAAGTTATGTCTCTATATGCGTTAACTCGTGGATTCTTAGATGATATTCCAGTACAAGATATCGTTCGTTTCGAAAATGAATTCTTAAGCTGGTTAGATACAAACCACACAAACGTTTTAGATCATATCCGTACTACAAAAGATCTTCCAGCAGATGCAGATATGGCAGAAGCTATCAATGCATTCAAAAAGATCTTTGCTAAATCTGAATAATCATTCAATTAGCGGTTAGTATTTTTGAATAAAACAAAAAGGTGGTGAAATACCAGTGGTAAACTTACGCGAAATTAAAGGTCGTATTAACTCAACAAAGAGCACAAAGCAAATTACGAAAGCGATGCAGATGGTTTCTTCTTCGAAACTTCGTCGTGCAGAGCAAAACGCTAAAGCTTACGTTCCTTACATGGAGAAAATCCAAGACGTAGTAGGCGCGATCGCAGCAGGTACAAAAGACAGTGGACATCCAATGTTAACTTCTCGTCCTGTAAAGAAAACGGCTTACTTAGTAATCACTTCTGACCGTGGTCTAGCAGGTGCATACAACTCAAGTATTCTACGTCAAGTAGTTCGTACAGCAAACGAGCGTCATAAATCAAAAGACGAGTTCGTTATTTTAGCAGTAGGTCGTGTTGCACGTGACTTCTTTGTAAAACGTGATTACAACGTTATCGGTAGTGTTGTTGCTCTTCCTGACCAACCTACATTTGCTGATATTAAAGAAATCGCTCGTAATGCTGTTGGTATGTTCACTGATGGTACGTATGATGAACTTTATATGTACTACAATCACTTTGTCAGCGCTATCGCTAGCGAAGTGACAGAGAAAAAAGTTCTTCCATTAACTGATCTTGCACCTGCATCTAGTAACGCTGCTTACGAATTTGAGCCATCAGGCGAAGCAATTCTAGAAGTACTACTACCACAATATGCAGAAAGCTTAATTTACGGTGCATTATTAGACGGAAAAGCGAGTGAACATGCTTCTCGTATGACGGCTATGAAAAATGCAACAGATAACGCAAATGATCTTATTTCAGAGTTATCTCTTCAATACAACCGTGCTCGTCAAGCGGCGATTACACAAGAAATTACAGAAATCGTTGGTGGAGCTGCAGCCTTAGAATAGGCGGCAGTTTGCCAATGTCGTATAAGAATACGATAGGAGGGTACACAACATGAACAAAGGACAAGTTTTACAAGTAATGGGTCCAGTAGTAGACGTTAAGTTCGAAAATGGCCAATTACCAGCAATCTATAACAACTTAACTGTTAAGATTGAACGTCCAAATGAAGAGCCAACTACTTTAGCTCTTGAAGTTGCAATCCATTTAGGTGATGACGTAGTTCGTACAATTGCGATGTCTTCAACTGATGGTTTACAACGTGGTGCAGAAGTAATTGACACAGGTAAAGCAATCTCAGTACCTGTCGGTGACGTAACATTAGGTCGCGTATTTAACGTACTTGGTGAAGTGATCGATTTAGGTGAAGAAATTCCAGCAGAAGCTCGTCGTGATTCAATTCACCGTGAAGCTCCAGCTTTCGAAGAATTATCAACTACTGTTGAAATCCTTGAAACAGGTATCAAAGTAGTAGACTTATTAGCACCTTACATTAAAGGTGGTAAAATCGGTCTATTCGGTGGTGCCGGTGTAGGTAAAACAGTATTAATCCAAGAATTAATTAACAACATTGCACAAGAACACAGCGGTATCTCAGTATTCGCTGGTGTAGGTGAGCGTACTCGTGAAGGTAATGACCTTTACCACGAGATGACTGATTCTGGCGTTATTAAACAAACTGCCATGGTATTCGGTCAAATGAATGAGCCACCTGGTGCACGTATGCGTGTAGCATTAACTGGTCTTACTATGGCGGAGTACTTCCGTGATGAGCAAGGTCAAGACGTGCTATTATTCATCGACAACATCTTCCGTTTCACTCAAGCAGGTTCTGAGGTTTCTGCCCTATTAGGTCGTATGCCTTCTGCGGTAGGTTACCAACCAACACTTGCTACTGAAATGGGTAAATTACAAGAGCGTATTACATCGACTAACAAAGGTTCTGTAACTTCTATTCAAGCAATTTACGTACCAGCCGATGACTATACTGACCCAGCTCCAGCAACAACTTTCGCTCACTTAGATGCAACAACTAACTTAGAGCGTAAATTATCTGAGATGGGTATCTACCCAGCGGTTGACCCATTAGCATCAACTTCACGTGCATTATCACCAGAAATCGTTGGTGAAGAGCACTATGCAGTAGCTACTGGTGTTCAACGTACAATCCAACGTTACCGTGAGTTACAAGATATCATCGCCATCTTAGGTATGGATGAGTTATCTGATGAAGATAAGCAAACAGTAGAACGCGCTCGTCGTATTCAATTCTTCTTATCTCAAAACTTCCACGTTGCGGAACAATTCACTGGTCAAAAAGGTTCATACGTACCTGTTAAAGAAACAGTACGTTCATTCAAGGAAATCCTTGAAGGTAAACATGACCACTTACCAGAAGATGCTTTCCGTTTAGTTGGTAGCATTGATGAGGTAGTAGAAAAAGCAAAAGGCATGGGCGTAGAGGTTTAATTCTAACCGCGAGGAGGAAAAAATATGAAGACAGTAACAGTCAATATTGTCACTCCCGACGGCCCAGTATACGATTCTGAAGTAACAATGGTTATTGCTAAAACTGTTTCAGGAGAAATCGGTGTTCTTGCTGGCCATATTCCTATGGTTGCTCCACTTACAATTGGTGCAGTGAAGCTTAAAAAAGAAGACGGTTCTACTGAGCTAGTAGCGATTAGCGGTGGTTTCATTGAAGTACGTCCAGAAAAAATTTCGATTTTAGCTCCTTCTGCTGAAGCTGCTTCTTCAATCGATGTTGCTCGTGCTAAGGAAGCATTAGCACGCGCTGAAGGTCGTCTACAAAGTAAACAAGATAACATTGATTTCCAACGTGCTGAGTTAGCATTAAAGCGTGCGTTGAATCGTATCAACGTTCAAGAGGGTAATATCTAATTCATTAGATGAAGCGGGCAGAATAATCTGTCCGCTTTTTAAATAGACTTTTACAAGGAGGTCCTTTGTAATGGGTATTTATACTCAAATTGGCCAGCAAGCTCTTTTTGGTTTAGCATCTCATATATTTTTTATCGGTATTACTTTTTATGCACTACAAGCTTTCAGGTTTGATCAACTTTTTAAAAAAGGAAAAACGTTTCAAATACAACTTGTTTATATATTATTTAGTATCGCCATCGGATCAACCGTGTCGAATTTTTTCATTACGTTTTCGCAATGGTCTCAGGAGTTACCGTACATTTATAAATGATCATTATATATATGAATTGTAGGGGAAAGTAACGTATTACTTTTCGCTACAAACTATATATTGCTGGAGGATAAGTATAAACACTCAGAGGAGTACCCCTATAGAAACTGCCACCTGTATTGGAGGCAGGAGAAACCGAACAGTAGGCCAGAAAGTGAACGCAGGAACAGAGAAAGCGAACGCAAGGAATCAGAAA
>DEQI01000209.1 GCA_002360295.1 Planococcaceae bacterium UBA3370 | reverse complement strand
GCGAAGACGGCAATACGGCGTGGCGCGGGGAGTATGATGAATGGGGCAACCAGCTTAATGAGGAGAACCCGCATCACCTGCACCAGCCGTACCGTCTGCCAGGGCAGCAGCATGATGAGGAGTCGGGGCTGTACTATAACCGTCACCGGCACTACGATCCGTTGCAGGGGCGGTATATCACCCCGGACCCGATTGGGTTGAGAGGTGGATGGAATATGTATCAGTATCCGTTGAATCCCATACAAGTGATAGACCCAATGGGGTTAGATGCGATTGAGAATATGACATCAGGTGGACTAATTTATGCCGTATCTGGTGTACCTGGATTGATTGCTGCAAACAGCATTACTAACAGTGCTTACCAGTTCGGTTATGATATGGATGCTATTGTTGGCGGAGCTCATAATGGGGCCGCCGATGCAATGAGACATTGTTACTTGATGTGTCGAATGACTAAGACATTTGGATCAACAATAGCTGACGTGATAGGTAAAAATCATGAGGCGGCAGGGGATAGACAAGGTCAGCCAGCTAAAGAAAGAATCATGGATCTTAAAAATAACACTGTCGGTATTGCTTGTGGCGATTTTTCTGCCAAATGTAGCGATGCATGTATTGAAAAATATAACACTGGGCAACTCTTCGGGTTAGATGGTATAAAAGCAGATAATCCAATAAAAGCAAAGCAAGGGAGTTCAGATGCTTCAAATTATTAGAGGCAAACTTGTCATTTTTTTAATTACCCTTTGTTTATTTGTTGTTTACCTTGGGTTTGATAACAATTCAAATTCTGACATCGTATTTTATGGACATAAAACACCAAAGAGCGTTGAGATATATCTTTCTGAAAAAAATATTATTTATAAAATAATTAATGACCAAAAAATTAGTAGAGGGAATGGTCATTTTATAAGTATAATGGTTAATAATTACAGGACGCACTGTGGAGTGGTTGATATAAATCTTAATTTTTTCAATGATATTCTTTATAGCGTGCGATTAAAAAACATTAGTAAACTGGAGAATATGGAGTTCTGCGCTACAAAACAACGGGTGTATTTTAGTGATAAAAACAAGAAGGCTAGTTATAAAATAATTAATTATGGAGACTATTATGATGTTGATTATTATGATAACAATTTGAAAAATGAAGTTTTTGACTGGATTGGTAAATGGTCATAATGAACAACACCAGAAAGAGAAAAATATAAAATACATACAGAAAGACATGAGAGCAAGGGACGGGGCAGGGCAAGATCATGAAAATTGTGATGTAAATCACGATTTTCATCTTTGCTTTAACGCCTACAGGTGATCAAAATTTAACCTTTGGAATAACTAAAAAGATAAAAAAGGACGCCAGGTGAGTATTCAAAGTTTGCTTGATTATATTTCAGTGACCCCTGATATACGACAACAAGGAAAGGTTAAACATAAATTATCTGCTATTTTGTTTCTCACCGTATGTGCAGTAATTGCAGGTGCCGATGAGTGGCAGGAAATTGAAGATTTTGGACATGAAAGACTTGAATGGCTAAAGAAATATGGTGATTTTGATAATGGCATTCCGGTCGATGACACCATTGCACGCGTTGTGAGTAACATTGACAGTTTGGCCTTTGAAAAGATGTTTATTGAATGGATGCAGGAGTGCCATGAAATCACTGATGGTGAAATTATAGCAATAGATGGAAAGACCATAAGAGGCTCCTTTGATAAGGGAAAAAGAAAAGGAGCAATCCATATGGTGAGTGCATTCTCGAACGAAAATGGTGTTGTACTGGGGCAGGTGAAAACGGAAGCCAAAAGTAATGAGATTACAGCCATTCCAGAGTTGCTTAACCTACTGTATTTAAAGAAAAATTTGATAACCATTGATGCTATGGGCTGTCAGAAAGATATCGCTTCGAAGATCAAAGATAAAAAAGCAGATTATCTTCTGGCAGTAAAAGGCAATCAGGGGAAATTACATCATGCATTCGAGGAAAAATTTCCTGTAAATGTGTTTTCTAATTATAAAGGCGATTCGTTTAGTACGCAGGAGATAAGTCATGGAAGAAAAGAAACACGTTTGCATATTGTCAGTAACGTAACGCCTGAACTTTTGTGATTTTGAATTCGAATGGAAGGGATTAAAAAAGCTTTGTGTAGCATTGTCATTCAGGCAGAAGAAAGAAGATAAATCAGCAGAAGGTGTAAGCATCCGATATTATATTTCATCAAAGGATATGGATGCTAAAGAATTTGCACATGCTATCAGAGCGCACTGGCTGATCGAGCACAGTCTTCATTGGGTGTTAGATGTAAAAATGAATGAAGATGCCAGCCGGATAAGAAGAGGAAACGCAGCCTAAATAATATCTGGAATAAAGAAGATGGCACTGAATTTATTAAGAGATTGCAAAGACATTAAGGGTGAAGAGGAAAAGAAAGAAGGCTGCGTTAAACACAGGGAAAGATCATCAGAAGTTCACTTTTTGTACTAAATAATTCGCATTTTATGTTTAAAAATTGAGATATTCCTCATTACCTGAAGCTGTTTTTTATTGCTTATACATGATCAAATACTCCTTACATAATTAAGGAAAACAAAATGGAACTTAAAAAATTGATGGAACATATTTCTATTATCCCCGATTACAGACAAGCCTGGAAAGT
>DEQI01000015.1:5767-36131 GCA_002360295.1 Planococcaceae bacterium UBA3370 | reverse complement strand
CAATAATTACAAAATAACGATAGATGTACGTGTCGAAAAAATTTTTTTCAGATACTCAAAAATGGCGTAAGCCATTGATACATCAACATTTATAGAGGGAGGCTATATTATGCAACAAACAAAATTATGGATAAATGGCAAATGGGAGAGTGCTGAGCGAACGTATAATTTAGCTGCCCCTTATACGGGAGAAGTCATCGCGCAAGTAGCAAAGGCGACTGTTCGTGACGTTGAACGGGCCATTGAAGGAGCGCATGCCACATTTCAAACATTTAAAAGAACAACTGCCTATGAGCGGGCAGAAATATTATATAAAGTAGTAGCGATTATGCGCGAACGCAAACAGGAGTTTGCAGAAATTTTAGCGCGTGAAGCGGGTAAACCAATAACAGCAGGGCTTGCAGAAATAGAGCGTACAATTGCCACGTACCAATTTTCAGCAGAAGCAGCGAAGCAAGCTACCGGTGAAACCGTACCAATGGATGCGGCACCTGGGACGACAGATCGTATTGGCTATACGAAGCGGGTGCCAATAGGTGTAGTAAGTGCAATAACACCCTTTAATTTCCCTTTTAACTTAGTTGCACATAAACTTGGACCAGCATTTGCTGTTGGTAATACAGTCGTGCTAAAGCCTGCAACGCAAACACCACTTAGTGCGCTTATTATGGCGGATATATTTAAAGAGGCTGGATTACCAGATGGTGCACTGCAAATCGTTACTGGCTCTGGGAGTGAATTAAGCGATAGTTTAACGACCCATCCACTTGTGAAAAAAGTGACATTTACCGGAAGTGGAGCAGTCGGCCTGAAAATTAAAGAAAAGATTGGACTGCGCAAAATCACATTAGAGCTTGGTTCCAATGCAGCGCTAATTGTAGAGCCTTCTGTCCCGATTGAGCAGATGATAAGTCGGGCTGTTAATGGTGCGTTCGGATTTGCAGGACAAGTATGTATATCATTACAACGTATATATGTCCATGAATCGATTTACGATCAGTTTGTAGCGCTTTTTGTTGCGGAGACAAAAAAATTAAAAGTGGGTGATCCGCTAAGTAATGATACGGATGTTAGTGCGATGATCCATCCAGCAGAAGTGGAGCGAATTAAGCAGTGGATTAAAGAAGCAAAAACGCAAGGGGCTATTGTTGTAACAGGAGCAGAATTTACGGAGCGTACTTGTTCGCCGACCGTTATGACAAATGTGTCTGCGCAAATGAAAATTGTTTGCCAAGAAACTTTTGCCCCGATTGTGTCTCTTATTCCATACAAAACATTGGACGAAGCAATTGCACTAGTCAATGCATCTGAACTCGGCTTAAATGCAGGTATTTATACAAATAGTTTAACCGATGCTATGCGCGCTGCAGACGAGCTGGAAGCGGGTGCGGTTATTATTAATGATATACCAACGTTCCGTACAGATAATATGCCATATGGTGGTGTGAAAATGAGTGGTTACGGACGTGAAGGAATTAAATATGCAATTGAAGAAATGACAGATTTGAAATTTATAGCGATCAAAACGTCGCTCTAAAGGAAGAACTATTATGTTAATAAAACATTTGAAATTATATGACCCGAAATGTAACATGAAATAAGATCATCTGAAGGGGTGAATGTAAATATGGGTCATTCTGTGCCAATGAGTCAATCAAGAACAATTCAAACAAGGCTTGTATTACCGCCTGATACAAATCACCATCAGTCCATCTTTGGTGGCCGAGTGTTAGCGTATATTGATGAAGTAGCTGCTATTACTTCGATGAAGCATGCTAAGGGAGAAGTCGTGACAGCTTCTATTGATTCTGTAGATTTTGTGTCACCAGCCTATGCGGGTGATGTGTTAGAGCTAGAAGGGATTGTGACGTCTACAGGCCGCACGTCGATGGAAGTATACGTCCGCGTCGTATCACGCAATTTAAAAACAGGTGAAGAACGGTTAACGACTGAATCATTCGTCACAATGGTAGCTATTGATGATGAAGGAAAGCCTACGGAAGTACCGGGCGTTTATCCTGAAACTGAAACAGAAAAGCGATTATTTGACACGGGACCTAAACGCCGTGAGCACCGAAAAGCGAAAAGAGCGTTATCTCATTAAAAAAGGCTGTACAGATCCTCTGTACAGCCTTTTTTATATTTCTCGAATGTTATTAGTCGTTTAGTTCGATGACGACATTTAATAATGAATCAGATGAAGAGGCAACAACTGTTACTCCTTCTGTTAATTCAGTTATTAAATCTGAAATTAAGTGTATATCTTCAGCGGTACTTATATACTGTGCTTTAATGCCTGATACTGCCTCTGCGATAGAAGTTAACGATTCGGCCAGGTTTTGCTGTGTTTCGACCGTCATTTGTACTTGATTATCAACGCTAGTAACAGAGGTAGCCATTTGCATAATATTATTTTCAGTTTCCTTTATTAACAAGGATACATTTTGGACGGCTGATTTTGTTTCTTCTGCTAATTTTCTGACTTCATCTGCTACAACAGCAAATCCTTTGCCATGCTCTCCGGCACGGGCGGCCTCTATGGAAGCATTAAGGGCAAGTAAGTTCGTTTGATCTGCAATACCTGTAACAAGTCCAACAATATCTGATATTTTTTGTGAAGAGACGCGTAATGCAGTCATGGATGTTTCGAGTGTCGTAACACTAGCTAAAATAGTATGCATCAAATTTGTTTGTGTTTCTAAATGTTCTTTTCCGAGCGTTGATTTGTTTTCTGTTTCAGCAACAAAAGTCAAACCTTGATCAGTGGCGGAAGCAATATCATCTGTTTGCAAGGAAATCGTTTGTATTGAAGCCGATGTTTCTTCGCTAATAGCGGTTAATTCTTGAGCGGTACTTTGAATGGTGCTCACTAAAGTCGCTTTTACTTCTTCGCTTTCTAAACGAATACGGGCTTCTTCATTTTCGTATGCTTCGATGACAAGCTGTTGTTCAAAATTTATTACTTTTGAAAAAGCATTAATTGCTGTTGTCGTCTCTTTTTTGGCAAGGTTTAAGTCATTAATAAAAGAAATAAATGTTGTCATTAATGATTGGAACGATGCTAAATACCACTTTGATTGTAAACCAATGCGCACATGTGTATGGGCAATTCTTTTTCGCTCTTCGATATAAGCAGTATTAATTTGGCTATTAAATAAGTCGCTTAAATGCTTATGTAACGTAATTTTCAGTTTATCAATATGAGATGTTTTTTCGATAATAGTCATTAATGTTTCGCTGGCACTAATCGATGTATAAAATTGATCAACCATTACAGGAATAATATTTTCGGTTAACGGTTGAAGTTGCTTGAGAATAGCCAAATCTTCCTTTGTTAAGTCGAGTAATTGAAGCTGCTTTGTCATATTTGGATAATTAGACACGTCCAGCTGAACGTTGTTTATATACTTCGAAGTTTCAAAAAAATTAGCTTGTAACGACTCTTTCTTGCCGAACCAATTCACCATAATTATCTCCAATCTATTATAGCTGACCTAGTACATTCATTTTATAAAAATAGATGATGTCTAACTGTTATTTTACTATTTTTATGAAATATTTTACATGCATTTTCTAAAAAGATTTTAAGAATTCGATAAAATATGTGCTTGAATGGAAGAATGATACGGTTAGTGCATGCTTTTGGCTTACACTTGGACTATGGCATAAAGATCAAATGGTTCTTGCGGTCGCTTTTTATTTGTAAACCATGTTAGAATTGGTAGAGTAAGTAAAAGGTGAAAAGGAAGTTTGAAATGAAATTTTATAAAGGTCGTTTAAAGTTTGTTATTCCGCTTTCGATTGTTGTAGGTATATCAGCTACGTACATGTTATTTAATAATTATCAAGAAGTACCAGCATTACATAAGTTTTTAATAATTGCCGGTGCAACCGTTTTTGCTGCGATTATTTCGTATTTTTTATTTCCCCAAGCAGGCGATAATCCAGATGATGTTGGACCATATAAATAATGAATATTTGTTAATGGACTGTACAGATAATAGTAGTACAGTTTTTTTTTGAATCTTTTAGCTCTATTTTTACGTATACTTAGTATAAGTAAAAATCAGAAAGAGGCTGATCTATAAGTGGACTCCAAATGGGCAAAGGTTATTTTACATGCTAGTGCATTTTTTGCACCAGTACTTGTACCAATATTATTTTTCTTATTTAGCGATGAAGAGGAAGTAAAACGTTTATCGATTCAAGCATTACTTTTCCAATTTGTCATGTGGGTGTTAGTTGTTATATCAACGATTTTCTCCTTTATTTTAATCGGTATCCCGTTCCTAATCGTGTTCTCTATCATGTTATTAATCGTCCCAATTATCGGTATTTTGAAAGCACTAAATGGGACTCCATGGCATTATCCGATTGTTGGACGTTGGGTATAGTTTAAAAATGTAAAATAACGGCAAAACTTTCTCTGTAGAAGGTTTTGCTTTTTTATTTGAAGTTCGAGTAGTATTTAGCTCCGGAGCTTAATCTCTATCTAGGGTCGAAAGCAGGATAGATGTTTTTGTTTTAAGAGCCATTTAGAGTTTGTGTGAGCTAAAAGGGCGTTTGCATTTTTGATGAGAGTTTTTAATTGCATTTCTTTTTTGACATTTTTATAATTAAGTCAAAGATAGTCAAAGTCAGTTGTTAGATTGGGGTGAAAGACCATAGTAAGGAATATATCTGACATCATTGAAGGGTATTTGAAACAAATTATCGAATTAGGGGGGAAAGGGCATATTGAAATTAAACGTAGTGAACTTGCAGATAAATTTCAATGCGTCCCTTCTCAAATAAATTACGTAATCAATACACGATTTACAGCTGAACGTGGTTATTTAGTGGAAAGTAAGCGTGGTGGTGGTGGCTATATTCGAATTTTACGTGTATCAGCTCATTCCAAAACAGAGCTAATGGACGACATGATGGCGCAGATAGGTGATGCCGTATCACAACAGTCTGCGGAGCATATGGTATATCGTTTAATCGATGAAGAGGTTATTACAAAACGTGAAGCAAAACTATTATTAGCTGCTACTAGTCGAAATACGCTTGCACTACCATTGCCACTACGTGATCAAGTTCGTGCATGTATCTTAAAATCGATGCTACTAACGCTGAAATATGACAAAAAGTAAGGTGAGGTGATTGGCATGATTTGTGAACATTGTAAACAAAGACATGCGACTGTCACAGTAACAAAATTACAAAATGGGCAGACTGTAGCGAGTCATTATTGTGAAGTTTGCGCATCAAAATTTCATCCGTTTCAAACGGATATACAAGAGGAGCCTGTTGCATTGCATCAACTCATATCAAACTGGTTTGGTGTACCGATGTGGAAAAATACACAATCAGGTGAAAAGAAGCCCACACAAAATGCATGTCCCACATGTGGCTTTACGTACCGGCAATTTTTAAAGCAAGGTAAATTTGGTTGTGCAGATTGTTACAACACATTTCGAGATCAATTGCCACCTGTACTAAGTCGCTTACAAGCAGGTACATCCCATAAAGGGAAATCGGCGGTAGTAAGTATCGAGCAACTTCAAGCACAAATAGAAAATATAAGAAAACAAATGCAACTTGTCATTGCTGAAGAGCGATTTGAAGAGGCGGCAAAAATGAGAGATAACATTCGCGCGCTTCAACAGAAGATAAACGCAGGAGGAACAGATAGATGAATATCGAACACTTCCTACATCATTCATCTTCAAGATGGCTAGAGCAGCATGGTGAAGCATCCGATATAGTGATGACAACACGAATTAGACTAGCGAGAAATTTAACAGGTATGCGTTTTCCACTCAGCTTTTCTGAAGAGGAAGCGAATAAAATTCAAGAAAAGGTAATGAGTACGTTACTTTCCGTTCAAGAACAAACAAATTTTTCCTATTTTCCAATGAAAGACTTATCTACACTGGAACGACAAGTTCTTGTCGAGAAACATTTGATTAGTCCTTATTTAGCGAAAAACGAACAAACAGCAGCGGTATTTTTATCAGCTGATGAATCGATCAGTATTATGGTGAACGAAGAAGACCACCTAAGAATTCAATATTTAGCACCAGGTCTACAGCTAAGTGAAGCATATAATAGAGCTTCCCAACTGGATGACTTTTTAGGCGAAAAATTAAGCTACGCCTATGACGAACAATTCGGGTACTTAACGAGCTGTCCAACGAATGTAGGAACAGGTTTACGCGCTTCGATTATGATGCATTTACCTGCGCTGACCATGTCAAAACAAATGAATGTACTGATTCAAATGATGACTCGTTTAGGTATGGTTGTTAGAGGAATTTATGGTGAAGGTAGCGAAAACTTAGGGAATATTTATCAAATATCAAATCAAACGACACTTGGTAAATCAGAACGGGAAATATTAGAGGAATTACAAAAGGTTGTTGAGCAAATTATAGAAAAAGAACGTGCCTCTCGTAAAAAGCTGTTAGAACACGCATATCTAGCGTTAGATGACAAAGTAAACAGAGCGCTTGGTACGCTTTTATATGCTCGTATTTTAACGAGTGAAGAGGCAGCTACTTGCTTATCGAATGTCCGTTTAGGAGTCGATTTAGGATTAATTGACCATATTTCGCAAAATGGTTTAAACGAATGCCTTGTGTATATACAACCTGGTTTTATCCAACAGTACGCAGGTACTTCGTTAGATGCACAGGAACGAGATATTTTCCGTGCAAAGTATATTCAAGAAAAGCTGCATAATGCAGATTTATCTATAAAAGATGAAGGGGAGAAACCGTATGATGTTTAATCGTTTTACTCAACGTGCACAAAAGGTGTTACAACTAGCACAAGAAGAAGCTATTCGATGGAAGCATGATTCGATTGGTACAGAGCATATTTTACTCGGTCTCGTTCGTGAAGGTGGGGGTATTGCGGCAAAAGCATTAGAAGCCATCGATATTAGCCCACAAATGATTGAGTCAGGTGTGGAAGAATTAGTTGGCAAAGGGACAGAAAATGTGGGTCCAATCGTTCATTACACACCACGAGCTAAAAAAGTAATCGAATTATCTGTCGATGAATCACGTAAACTGGGGCATTCTTATATCGGAACAGAGCATATTTTATTAGCATTAATTCGTGAAGGTGAAGGAGTAGCTGCACGTGTATTAGCCAATACAGGTGTAAGTTTAAATAAAGCGCGCCAGCAAGTGTTGTTATTGCTTGGAAATAACGACACAAACCAAAATGGCAGTCAAGCAAGTCAAGCTGTTAATACGCCAACATTAGACGGTTTAGCACGTGATTTAACAGCCATCGCTCGTGAAGGATCACTTGACCCAGTAATCGGACGTTCAAAAGAAATTACACGCGTTGTCGAAGTTTTATCACGTCGTACGAAAAATAACCCTGTATTAATCGGGGAGCCTGGTGTGGGGAAAACAGCGATTGCAGAAGGTCTAGCACAGCAAATCGTCCATAATGAAGTGCCTGAAACACTTCGCGACAAACGTGTAATGACGTTAGATATGGGTACGGTCGTTGCAGGTACAAAATACCGTGGTGAGTTTGAGGACCGTTTGAAAAAAGTAATGGATGAAATTCGCCAAGCTGGCAATATTATTTTATTCATTGATGAATTGCATACATTAATCGGTGCGGGTGGTGCAGAAGGTGCGATTGATGCATCCAATATTTTAAAGCCATCTTTAGCTCGAGGAGAATTGCAATGTATCGGTGCGACAACATTAGATGAGTATCGCAAATATATTGAAAAAGACGCAGCGTTAGAGCGTCGTTTCCAACCAATTCAAGTGGATGAGCCAACGATTGAAGAAACAATTCAAATTATCCACGGCTTACGTGATCGTTATGAAGCGCATCACCGTGTGAAAATTACGGATGAAGCAGTAGAAGCGGCAGCAAAATTATCGGACCGCTACATTTCAGACCGCTTCTTACCAGATAAGGCCATTGATTTAATTGATGAGGCTGGTTCTAAAGTACGCTTACGTTCATTCACAGTGCCACCAAATTTAAAAGAATTAGAAGTGCGCTTAGAAGCTGTTCGCTCTGAGAAAAATGCAGCTGTATCAAGCCAAGAATTTGAGAAAGCAGCGGCTTTACGCGATTCTGAGCAAAAGCTAAAAGAAGAGCTAGAACAAACGAAAAAAGAATGGAAAGAAGCACAAGGCAAAGCAGAGTCAAAAGTAACGGTAGAGGATATTGCCAAAGTAGTATCCATGTGGACTGGAATTCCGGTATCAAAAATTGCCCAAGAAGAGTCTGCAAAGCTGTTAAATTTGGAAGAAGAATTGCATAAACGTGTAGTGGGGCAAGGAGAAGCAGTAGAAGCCATTTCTCGTGCGATTCGTCGTGCACGCGCTGGGTTAAAAGATCCAAAGCGCCCGATTGGTTCATTTATCTTCTTAGGTCCTACAGGTGTCGGTAAAACAGAATTGGCCCGTGCCCTTGCTGAAGTGATGTTCGGTGACGAGGATGCTATGATACGTATCGATATGTCCGAGTATATGGAAAAACATTCTACTTCTCGACTTGTTGGAGCTCCTCCAGGCTATGTAGGGTTTGATGAAGGTGGTCAGCTTACGGAAAAAGTGCGTCGTAAACCATATTCAGTCGTTTTACTAGATGAGATTGAAAAAGCACATCCAGATGTTTTCAACATTTTACTACAAGTACTTGATGACGGTCGTTTAACAGATTCAAAAGGTCGTGTGGTGGACTTCCGTAATACAGTTGTCATTATGACATCGAATGTCGGGGCAGATGCACTGAAATATCAAAAGAATGTAGGTTTTAACTTCGGTGATTCTGCATCGAAATATAAAGATATGAAAGGGACAATGCTAGAAGAGCTGAAGAAAGCATTCCGCCCAGAGTTTTTAAACCGTATTGATGAAATGATCGTGTTCCATTCATTAGAAAAGGATCATTTGAAAAATATCGTGACATTAATGGCGAACTCTTTAACAAAACGCCTAAAAGAACAAGATATCGAGCTAGAGCTTACAGATGCAGCATTAGAGAAAATTGCAAAAGAAGGATACGATCCGCAGTATGGTGCTCGTCCAATACGTCGTGCATTACAAAAACATGTGGAAGACCGTTTATCAGAAGAATTGTTAAAAGGTACCGTGTTAACAGGTGAGGTTGTTGTCTTTGATTTTGTTGATGGAGAGTTTGTAGTTCGTGGCAAAGAAAAAGCAGTAGAGGCTTAATCGAAGGGGTGTCTAGAAAGAAAATAACTTTCTAGACGCCCTTTACTTTATGAAGAGAATTAAGCGTGTAGCTCAAACAAATGACAACGGTAGCGTAGAAATAGCATCTTCATCATTAGCAAAGAACATGATAACCTATTCTATTTGTTATAATAAAAGCAGTATTAGTAAAAATCAGGAGGCTTTCATGGCAAAAAAGAAAACGAAATTTACATGTAATGCATGTGGCTATGAGTCAGCAAAGTGGATGGGCAGATGCCCGGGCTGTGGCGAATGGAATACAATGGTCGAGGAAGTAGAGGTCGTTTCAAAAGGCCCACGTGGAGCGTTTCAGCATTCCGTTTCTACTACTCAAAAAGCGACACCGCTCATTAATGTAGAGACGATGGAGGAATCTAGAATCGAAACAGAGATGACGGAGTTAAATCGGGTACTTGGCGGTGGGATTGTGACAGGATCGCTCATCTTAATAGGTGGTGATCCAGGTATCGGAAAATCAACGTTATTATTACAAGTATCGGCTATGTTATCCAATCGTGGTCACCGAGTATTATACATTTCTGGTGAGGAGTCTGTACGCCAAACAAAATTGCGTGCAGAGCGTTTAGGGGTTAAATCACCGGAGCTTTACATTTATTCAGAAACGAATTTAGAGTTTCTTCATCAAACAATTGAAGAAGTGCAACCGAAATTTGTTATAGTGGACTCCATTCAAACCGTTCATCACCCAGAAGTAACAAGTGCACCGGGTAGTGTTTCGCAAGTTCGTGAATGTACGGCTGAATTAATGCGAATCGCAAAAACTAAAAATATTGCTATTTTCCTTGTAGGGCATGTTACAAAAGAAGGGCAAATTGCTGGACCGCGTATTTTAGAGCATATGGTGGATACAGTGCTCTATTTTGAAGGGGAGCGTCATCATAATCATCGAATTTTGCGCAGTCAGAAAAATCGGTTCGGTTCAACGAATGAAATCGCCATTTTTGAAATGCTGTATGGTGGTCTAAAGGAAGTATTGAATCCTTCTGAAATGTTTTTACAGGAGCGATCGCAAGGTGCACCTGGTTCGACTATTGTTGCTTCTATGGAGGGCACACGCCCCATTTTAGTTGAAGTGCAATCCCTTGTAACACCGACAAGCTTTAATTATCCGAAACGTATGGCAACGGGAGTGGATCAAAACCGAGTGCAATTACTGATGGCAGTGTTAGAAAAGCGGATGGGAATGCTACTACAAGCGCAGGATGCCTACATAAAAGTTGCAGGTGGTGTGAAGCTAGATGAGCCAGCGATTGATTTGGCTGTCCTAACTTCGATTGTTTCGAGCTTTAAAGATCAAGCGGTAAGGCCTACTGACTGTTTTATCGGAGAGGTTGGTTTAACAGGAGAGGTACGTCGTGTATCACGAATCGAACAACGTGTGCAAGAAGCCGCGAAACTAGGATTCCGTCGAGCATTTATCCCTGCATCAAACGTTGGAGGTTGGGAGTTCCCCGAAGGTATTCAAGTTGTAGGTGTCGAAACAATTGCTGATAGCTTGCGTGCTTGCTTTAATGATCTCTAAAAATGTCTGATTTAACGATACTTTTTAGTATTATTCATTCTTGTAATGGCCTAGGCTTTTATCAGCGATAACAGAAGTCTAGGCTGCACTTTTTGTAGTGTAGTCCGATTTGAAAAAAATGATAATTATATGATATTTTATAGTATGAAGAATAGTCCATCAATGTACGATAATCATGAATTTTTGACGGCAATTTATCATAAGTATTTGTGGTGCATTGAGCAAAAACTATTTTGGGAAGAGTATTTTATGATAGAAATAGAAAAACATCTGTTGATTACCGGGAACAAAATAGAGCGCTGTGCGTCGCAATGAATGAATTTAAATTGTATAATTATTAATAGGAGGTGAAGGTATGTTAAAGAAGGTTATCCAAGTTGCATTTTTGTTTATTGGAGGAGCGTTAGGCCTTATTTTTTTACCGCCATTATACGAGCTTTTGCATTTATCATCTAATCCATGGCTAGACAATCCTTTTGTTTCAGTAGCTTTAGGTGCAGGCTTGTTATTTGTATTATCGTTTTTATTATCAGACTATTGCGTCCGATTTGTTTTATGGATGGAAGATGTGCTATTTAAATTGCCTGTAGGGGATTTATTATTTGGTACATTCGGGTTAATAGTTGGTTTAATTGTGGCATACTTTATCGGTTTTGCTGTAGAACGTATTCGGTTACCGATTGTGACGGAAGCGATCCCTATTTTACTATCCATTGTGCTTGGTTATTTAGGATTCCGTATAGGCTTTCAAAAGCGCGATGAGCTTTTATCCATGTTTACTTCTAAAGGTAGTGCGCAGAAAAAGAAGGCCACTATGCAAGATGATGCAGCTTTGTCTAAGTTGCTCGATACAAGTGTTATTATCGATGGTCGTATTGCGGATATTTCCGAAACGGGCTTTATCGAAGGCGTTTTAATTGTGCCTCAATTTGTTCTAACTGAGTTGCAGCATATTGCGGATTCATCCGATACGTTAAAACGAACACGAGGACGCCGTGGTTTAGATATTTTAAAGAGATTGCAAGATGAGCGTCAATCACAAGTATTAATTGTAGATGACGATTTTGAAGATTTACAAGAAGTAGATTTAAAGCTAGTCCGATTAGCGAAAAAGCGTCATGCACAAATTTTAACAAATGACTTTAATTTAAATAAAGTATGTGATTTACATCATGTGCAAGTGCTCAATATTAATGATTTAGCGAATGCCGTTAAGCCTGTGGTTATTCCGGGTGAGGATATGCAAGTAGTTGTTATTAAAGACGGAAAAGAGCACAAACAAGGTGTTGCATATCTAGATGATGGAACGATGATTGTTGTAGAAGGTGGTCGTGGCTATATCGGTCAGGCGATTACAGTGACGGTGACGAGCGTACTACAAACGTCGGCTGGTCGAATGATTTTCGCAAAGCCAAAAGAAGAGTAGGAAGTGAATTAGCTAGTGCGATATGAAGTAGTGTTACCTGCAGCGGGAAGCGGAAAACGGATGGGCGCAGGACAAAATAAATTGTTTTTACAATTGGCCGAAAAACCGATTTTAATGCATACCCTTGCTGTATTTGAGGAAGATGTAAATTGCACAGGCATTTGGCTTGCTGTAAAACCAGAGGAACGTTCTACTATTGAAGAAATGATTGAGCGATATGGTATTACCAAAGTAAAAGGCTTACCTGCTGGTGGTGAGGAGCGACAACACTCTGTACATTCCTGCATTAAAGAAATGGAACAGGTAGAGATTGTACTCGTACATGATGCGGCTCGCCCGTTTATTACCCACGATATTATTAGTCAATTAGCTCAAATGGCAAAAGAAAAAGGAGCGGCTATTGCGGGTGTGCGAGCAAAGGATACAATGAAAAAGGTTCGTGGAACACTCATCACTGAAACCATTGATCGTGATAGCTTATGGATGATTCAAACACCACAAGCATTTCGCTTTGATCTATTAGCTGAAGCAGAAGATGTAGCGGAAAAAGTTGGTTTTTTAGGTACAGATGAAGCGATGTTAGTAGAGCGCCTTGGTCATGAGGTGCATATCGTAGAAAGTAGCTATGAAAATGTCAAAATGACAACGAAGGAAGATTTATTATTCGGTGAAGCGATTTTACTTCACCGATCAAAAAAATAATTTGATCGTAAATTTTTATGAGGCTGGGCGGAGTTCGTTCAGTCTTTTTCTTTCTATATAAATCAATAGGTAGTAGCAAATCCGAATAGCTCAAGCTCGGGATAAATGTGGTAAAATGTGAGGAAATGATGTTGTAAATAAAAAATGAAAGAAGGTGAATGCTACTATACAATTCATGTTGTAGTAGCAATAGCATATGTTTCGAGTTGGACAAGGTTTTGATGTACATGAATTTGCAGAAGGTCGTCCACTGATAATTGGAGGTATTGAAATTCCACATGAGCGTGGGCTCATCGGCCATTCAGATGCAGACGTATTACTGCATACAATTACAGATGCTGCATTAGGTGCCATAGGTGAAGGAGATATTGGTCGTCATTTCCCTGATACAGATCCAGAATGGAAAGATGCTGATTCGGCAAAGCTACTTGAGTATATTTGGAAAATGGTTGAAGACCGTGGTTATGTACTTGGCAATGTCGACTGTACAATTATGGCACAGCGTCCGAAAATGGCGCCTTATATTCAACCAATGCAAAATCGAATTGCGCAATTGCTAAATGCAGATCCATCGCAAGTGAATGTGAAGGCAACAACGACAGAAAAACTAGGTTTTGTCGGACGTGAAGAAGGTATCGCGGCGATGGCAACGATTTTATTAATTAAAAAATAAACGATGTATGTGCACTCGCATACATAGAGCGCGTGTGAAATTCCTTGGCATGCGCTACTTTTATTATTATAGGCAGAGTGGTAAAATGAACGAAGTCAATAAGGTCGGAAAAAATTTTTTCAGACGTAATTTTAGGAGGACTTAATTTATGGCGAAACAAGTTCGTGTTCGTTACGCACCGTCTCCAACAGGATTTTTACACATCGGTGGCGCACGTACAGCTTTATTCAACTATTTATATGCAAAGCATCATAACGGTACATTTGTAGTTCGTATTGAGGATACTGATATCGAACGTAACGTAGAAGGCGGAGAAGCATCGCAACTAGATAACTTACGTTGGTTAGGTATTATTCCTGATGAATCAATTGATATTGGTGGACCTTATGCACCATATCGTCAAATGGAACGTTTAGATATTTATAAAGAGCATGCAGAGCGTTTACTTGCTGAAGGAAAAGCGTATAAATGTTTCTGTACTTCTGAAGAGCTTGAAGCATCACGTGAAGCGCAAAAAGCAAATGGCGTAGCAGCACCTACATATGACGGAAAATGCCGTCATTTAACTGCTGATGAAGTGGCTGCAAAAGAAAATGCAGGGGAAGCGTACACAATTCGTATGCGCGTACCTGAAAACGTTACGTATACATTTACAGATTTAGTGCGTGGGGAAGTAACATTTGAATCTAAAGATATCGGTGATTGGGTACTTGTAAAAGCAAATGGCATCCCAACATACAATTACGCTGTAGTATTGGATGATCATTTCATGGAAATCACACATGTATTCCGTGGTGAAGAGCATTTATCAAATACACCGAAGCAAATGATGATTTTCGATGCTTTCGGTTGGGAGTATCCAGAATACGGTCATATGACGTTGATCGTCAATGAGGATCGTAAAAAGCTATCAAAACGTGATGAATCAATTATCCAATTCGTTGCGCAATATAAAGATCTTGGTTATTTACCAGAAGCGATGTTTAACTTCTTTGCATTACTTGGCTGGTCTCCAGAAGGTGAAGAAGAGATCTTCACGAAAGAACAATTTATCGAGTTATTTGATGAAAAACGTCTATCGAAATCACCATCAATGTTTGATAAAACAAAACTGACTTGGATGAATAACCAATATATTAAAAAATTATCGCGTGAAGAAGTAGTCGCTTTAGCGTTACCACATTTACAAAAAGCGGGCGTATTACCGGCTGAATTATCTGCTGAACAAGCAGCTTGGGCATCGGATTTAATTGCTCTTTACCATGAACAAATGAGTTATGGAGCAGAAATCGTGGAGCTTTCTGAGCAATTCTTTAAAGATGAAATCGAGTATGATGATGCTGCTAAAGAAGTATTAGCTGGGGAACAAGTGCCTGAAGTAATGGCTGCATTTAAAGCGCAATTACAAGGATTAGAATCATTTGATGCTGAATCAATTAAAGCGGCTATTAAAGCAGTACAAAAAGAAACTGGTCATAAAGGGAAAAACTTATTTATGCCAATCCGTGTCGTGACAACAGGTCAAATGCACGGTCCAGAACTACCAAATGCAATCGCGCTAATCGGTAAAGAAAAAGCAATCGACCGTGTAGAAAAATTTGCAAAGTAAGTGTTCTGTAGATTATAAGTAAAAAAGATTTGATTTTTCGAAAAATTTATGTACAATGAAGCTACAATTAGTTCCGATTTGTATATAATATATGACTTAACTGTAAGACATTTAACTTTTTACAGCTCTCGTTAAAGCTTTGATAAGGAGAAGTAAGTCGCGCAAGCTCTATTAGAGAGGACCATCACCGGCTGAAAGTGGTCTGAGCCAATGCAACACTGAAATGCACCTTTGAGCGCTTCGCTGAACATAGTAGGCAAGCCGGCATGTCGCCGTTATCGGACATTAAGCGGAAAGAATACGTTCTTTCAACCAGAGTGGAACCGCGCTTTAGTAAGCGTCTCTGTCACTATTCGTAGTGGCGGAGACGTTTTTATTTTTGTGAAAATTTTAATAAGTGTTAACGATAGGGGCAGTGCCAAACAAATAATTTTTTAAGGGGGAATAAGTATGTTTAAGCGAATGAAAGAAGACATCGATAATATTTTTGAAAACGACCCGGCAGCAAGAAGTGTATTAGAAGTCGTATTAACATATTCAGGTTTACATGCTACATGGGCACACCGTATAGCACATTGGTTTTTTGTAAGACGTTTTTATTTTATTGCGCGCGTCATTTCGCAAATTAGTCGGTTCTTTACTGGAATCGAAATTCACCCTGGTGCAAAAATTGGGCGCCGTTTCTTTATAGACCATGGTATGGGAGTGGTTATCGGGGAAACTTGTGAAATTGGTGACAATGTAACATTATACCAAGGTGTTACATTGGGGGGGACAGGAAAAGAGAAAGGAAAACGTCACCCGACTTTGCAAGATAATGTACTCGTAGCGACAGGTGCAAAAGTACTTGGATCGATAACAATTGGCGAGAATAGTAAAGTGGGAGCGGGCTCAGTCGTATTAAAAGACGTACCGCCAAACGCAACCGTTGTCGGTATCCCTGGAAAAGTCGTAATATTAGATGGAGTACGATACGAGGATCCGAACCAAACAATGCAAAAACTTGATCATCAAAACATTCCCGATCCTATGGGAGACCGATGTGATAGTTTAGAGCGGACAATTGATTTATTACAAAAAGAAATTGAGGCTTTAAAAAAGGAGAAACAACAATGAGTATTCAAATTTTCAACTCGTTAACGAGACAAAAAGAACCTTTTGTCCCTTTAGAAGAAGGGAAAGTAAAAATGTATGTATGTGGACCGACTGTTTACAATTATATTCATATAGGAAATTCTCGTCCGGTTATCGTTTATGATACAGTGCGTCGCTACTTACAATATGCAGGCTATGATGTGAAATTTGTATCGAACTTTACAGATGTAGATGACAAAATTATTAAAGCGGCTAATGAACTTGGAGAAGAGGTTTTTGAATTAACAGAGCGTTTTATCGGTGCTTATTTTGACGATATTATGGCGCTAGGATGCAAAAAGGCAGATGCGCATCCTCGTGTAACGGATCATATGGACGATATTATTGCATTTATTAAAGTGTTAATCGATAAAGGGTATGCCTATGAATCAGGTGGAGATGTATATTACCGTACAAGAAAGTTTGATGGTTACGGAAAATTATCTCACCAATCGATTGATGATTTAAAAGTAGGGGCTCGGATTGAAGCCGGAGAGAAAAAGGAAGATCCGCTTGATTTTGCCTTATGGAAAGCAGCAAAACCAAATGAAATATTTTGGGCTAGTCCTTGGGGGGATGGGCGTCCTGGTTGGCATATTGAATGTTCTGTTATGGCCAGAGAGCATTTAGGCGATACAATTGATATCCATGCAGGTGGGCAAGATTTAACATTCCCTCATCATGAAAATGAAATTGCGCAATCAGAGGCGCACAATGATAAGACGTTTGCTCGTTATTGGATGCATAATGGTTACATTAATATCGATAATGAAAAAATGTCCAAATCGCTAGGGAATTTCATTTTAGTGCATGATATTCGTCAACAAATTGATCCGCAAGTATTACGTTTCTTTATGCTGTCTGTACATTATCGTCATCCAATCAATTTTGCCCAAGATTTAGTAGAGGCGGCAAGTGCGGGGTTAGCTCGTATACAAACTTCTTATGGCAATGTTGAACATCGTTTAGCCTCTGCAACTGACTTGGCGCAAGGTGGCGATGAATGGCTTACTAAAATTGCCGACGTAAAAGTGCAATTTGAGGAAGCGATGAATGATGACTTTAATACAGCAAATGCGATTTCAGCATTATTTGAATTAGCGCGGTTAGCCAATACGTATGTAGCGGAAAGTAATACAGAACTTCGTGTTTTACAAGCCTTCCTGGAAACATTTGATATGCTTGGTGACGTCTTAGGTATTACATTTAAGGTAGAGGCTGAATTGTTAGACGAGGAAATTGAAGCATTGATTGAAGAACGTAATATGGCACGAAAAAACCGTGATTTTGCTCGCTCGGATGAAATTCGTGATCAACTCCTTAGCTTAAATATCATATTAGAAGATACACGCCAAGGTACAAGATGGAAACGAGGGTAATACATGTCGAAGCTTCGTATTCAAGATGTTAAACAATTAAATGCACTAGCGCTTGCGTATATGGGGGACGCTGTACTTGAACAAAAAGTACGCGAACACCTCCTGCTCGCGGGTCGAGTGAAACCTAATACACTCCATCGTGAAGCAACAAAATATGTATCGGCAAAAGCGCAATCAATGATTATGCACCGGTTTATAGACGAGCATTTTTTAACAGAAGAAGAAATGGCAGTTTTTAAGCGCGGTCGAAATGCTAAATCGGGCACAGTACCCAAAAATACAGATGTACAAACGTACCGCAATAGCTCCGGCTTTGAAGCTGTACTAGGTAGCTTGTATTTATCTCAACAACTAGACAGAGTTTATGAAATTATTGACTATGCTATAGCAATAGTTGAAGAGTCGAAAGGAGTGTCTTAAATGGCGGAACAAACGGGTGAAATTATTGCGGGTAAAAACCCTGTACTTGAAGCATTGCGCTCAGGACGTGAAATAAATAAATTATGGATTGCAGAAGGCGTTAAAAAGACAGGAGTTAATGAACTACTTGATTTAGCGAGAGAACGAGGCGTGTTAGTGCAATTTGTACCAAAGAAAAAAATTGACCAATTATCAGACGCTAATCACCAAGGAATCGTAGCATCTGTTGCGGCATATGATTATGCGCAACTAGATGACTTATTCGCGGCTGCCCAAGCTAAAAAAGAAGATCCGTTCTTTTTAATATTAGATGAGCTAGAAGATCCGCATAATTTAGGTTCAATTATGCGTACAGCGGATGCAATTGGTGTACATGGTATTATTATCCCAAAACGACGTGCTGTAGGTTTAACAGCCGTAGTAGCCAAAGCGTCAACAGGTGCGATTGAACATGTGCCTGTAGTACGTGTGACTAATTTAGCTCAAACAGTGGATGAGTTAAAGGAGCGTGGTATTTGGATTGCGGGCACAGATGCAAAAGGTTCGGTGGATTATCGGAAAATGGATGCCACATTGCCTTTAGCTATCATCATAGGTAGTGAAGGAAAGGGCATGAGTCGTTTATTAAAAGATAAATGTGATTTCCTATACCACTTACCGATGGTTGGTCATGTGACTTCGTTAAATGCGTCTGTCGCGGCGGCACTGCTCATGTACGAAGTGTACCGTAAACGTCACGAAATTTAGTATGCAAAATATTTTACTAGTAGATGGCTATAATATGATCGGTGCTTGGAAAGAGCTGCGTCCGCTTAAAGATAAACATTTCGAGGATGCGCGGGATCGATTGATTCAATTAATGGCTGAATACAAGGCTGCAACGGGATGGCGTGTTATCGTCGTGTTTGATGCCCATCTCGTGGCAGGCACCGAACAGTTATTTATACAACATGCAGTAGAAGTCATTTACACGAGAAAAAATGAGACAGCCGACGAACGTATAGAAAAATTAACGAATGAATTAAAAGGGCGAAAGGTACAAATTCATGTAGCGACATCTGATATGACAGAGCAAAGCGTAGTATTTGGACAAGGGGCACTTCGAAAATCAGCACGTGAGCTCGAAATCGAAATGCAAATTATCCAGTCAAAAATTTCATCAAAAGTAAGGTCAACTCAAAGCGAAAAGCCGTCCTCTCGTATTCAATTAACGAAAGACGTAGAATTAATGTTTGAAAAATGGCGTCGAGGAATGGAGTAACTTATTGACCTATATTTTCCAATTCTATTATACTGTTCCTAATGATTCAGGCGTGACTGGGGTGATACTGTTGCTTAAAAGTAGTAAAGTGCAAGTCATACAGCAGTTTGAAAGATTTTCAGATGAAGAGCTTGTAGAGCAAGTTCATCTAGGCAATACAGATGCATTAGATTTTTTAATTACAAAATATCGTCTTTTTGTAAAAATGAAAGCTCGCTCTTATTTTTTGATTGGAGCAGATAAGGAGGATATTATCCAAGAAGGGATGATTGGGTTATACAAAGCAATTCGAGATTTTAAAGGGGACAAGCTAGCCTCTTTTCGGGCGTTTGCGGAGTTGTGTATTACGCGTCAAATTATTACCGCTATTAAAACGGCGACACGTCAAAAGCATATCCCGCTTAATTCGTATGTTTCCCTAGATAAACCAATTTATGATGAGGAATCAGAACGTACATTAATGGATGTTATTATGAGTCCGATATCAGATGATCCGGAAAATGTGATGATTAACCGAGAGGAATATAGCCACTTAGAAGAGAAAATGACAGAAGTGCTAAGTGAACTGGAGCAACAAGTGCTCGCTCTTTATTTAGAAGGTAGATCCTATCATGAAATTTCCGAGCTTTTAAATCGCCATGTGAAGTCAATTGATAATGCTTTGCAACGTGTGAAAAGAAAACTTGAACGTCATTTGCAGTTTGGAGAAATCAGTTGATAGCGCTAGTATGCTTGTTGACAGTATGATTATAAGGTGTTAGTCTTGAAAAGACAAACTGCCGAAAAGGTGATTCTAATGGCAAAGAAAGCTGTTTTAGCCTGCGAAAAATGTAGTTCAAGAAACTATACGCTACAAACGAAAGATAGTGCAAAAGAGCGCCTGGAATTAAAAAAGTTTTGTTCGCATTGCAATGAACATACGGTGCATAAGCAAACAATATAAATATTGAAACATAGAAGAAGCGATATATTCGGGGGTTAGACTAAAATGAGCAAAGTGACGAATTTTCTACACGAAGTCGGCGTAGAAATGAGAAAGACAAGCTGGCCAAAAAGTAAAGAGCTAACAAAATACACTGTTGTTGTAGTGATGACTGTTATTTTTATGGCTTTATTTTTTGTCGTAGTTGATTTAGGAATCTCAAGTTTATTCCGCTGGTTCTTAAGTCTATAAGAAATGCAATATTAATATTTTCTGAAATAGCCCGTCCATGTTGAATAACGGGTTTTTTCGTTTGTTTTACAAAGATTTTAGGTAGTGAAACTTGGTATCGTTTGTTCGGATTTTTTAGTTATGATTGGGTAAATAATAGGTGTAATTATATTGTGTGCAACAAAAAGGAGGGGCGGACGAGTAGTCCTCACGATTATGGAGAAAAATTGGTATGTAGTGCATACTTATTCAGGTTATGAAAACCGTGTAAAAGCAAATCTTGAAAAACGTGTTGAAACAATGGGAATGCAAGATAAGATTTTCCGTGTTATCGTTCCTGAACAAGAAGAAATTGATATTAAAGAAGATGGAAAAAAACGAACAGTAATGCGTAAAGTTTTCCCGGGTTATGTGCTAGTAGAAATTATCATGACAGATGATTCATGGTATGTAGTACGCAATACACCTGGAGTAACAGGGTTTATTGGTTCTTCCGGTGGCGGCGCAAAACCTACTCCATTATTACCTGAAGAAGCAGAGCGTTTACTTGCACAAATGGGCATGAATGAGAAAGCTATTGGTGAAGTAGCTGTATCGGTTGGCGACTTAGTAGAAGTATTAGAAGGACCATTCGCTCATTTCCAAGGTAAAGTAGAAGAAACAGATATCGAAAAAGGTAAAGTGAAAGTAAGTGTCGATATGTTTGGTCGCGAAACAATTATGGAGTTAAATTTTGAACAAATTAGTAAAATGTAACGTCTAAAAATAGTTGGATGCATAAAATATTTATCGTCAAATTATTATGTAATAAAGCTAGTGAAGTATTGATATTACTCATATTGCTCATGTACAAAGCTAGTGATTTATTAGGCAAGTAATAGGTTGTTATGTTATATTACTTTCAGTTTCAAGTTTAGATAAATGAACTTGGCTGTTTATTTACACTTGCGTATATACGTTAAAAGTGTTATCATTTCATAGGTCAGACTGTCAAAAATTTCAGTCTGCCTAGATAAATGTTTAATGTTATCGGCAAATTAGCTGACAGACAGATATTGAGTGGGAGGGGCAACCCAAATTACCACATCACGGACTTAAGGAGGTGTGTCTCGTGGCTAAAAAAATTATTAAAGTTGTAAAACTTCAAATCCCTGCTGGTAAAGCTAACCCAGCTCCACCGGTTGGTCCAGCATTAGGTCAAGCAGGTGTAAACATCATGGGATTCTGTAAGGAGTTCAATGCTCGTACTGCTGATCAAGCTGGCCTTATCATTCCGGTTGAGATTTCAGTATTCGAAGACCGTTCATTCACTTTCATTACGAAAACTCCACCTGCAGCAGTTCTACTTAAAGTAGCAGCTGGTATCCAATCTGGATCTGGTGAACCAAACCGTAAAAAAGTTGCAACGGTTAAACGTGATAAAGTTCGCGAAATCGCTGAACAAAAAATGCCAGACCTTAACGCTGCATCAGTTGAAGCGGCTATGTTAATGGTTGAAGGTACTGCACGTAGCATGGGTATTGTTATCGAAGACTAATTCCCATTTACTTGATGATGCATTTGTTTTTGGAAGGTTGCTGTGCTCTAAAAGAGTGCGCAACCTTTATTCGTGGGAGGTATATTCCGCTATAACCACAATCAAGGAGGAAATTATAATGGCTAAAAAAGGTAAAAAACTGCAAGAAGCAGCTAAATTAATCGACCGTACAGCTCTTTACTCAGTTGAAGAAGCGGTTGCATTAGCACAAAAAACTAGTACAACTAACTTTGATGCAACTGTAGAAGTAGCATTTAAATTAGGGATCGACACTCGTAAAAACGATCAACAAATCCGTGGTGCTGTAGTGCTTCCACATGGTACTGGTAAAACTCAACGTGTATTAGTATTCGCTAAAGGTGAAAAACTGAAAGAAGCAGAAGCTGCTGGTGCAGACTATGTAGGCGATGCAGAATACATCCAAAAAATCCAACAAGGTTGGTTCGATTTTGATGTAATCGTTGCAACTCCAGACATGATGGGTGAAGTTGGTAAACTTGGTCGTGTATTAGGTCCTAAAGGTTTAATGCCAAACCCTAAAACTGGTACAGTTACTTTTGACGTAACAAAAGCAATCGAAGAAATCAAAGCTGGTAAAGTAGAATACCGTGCAGAAAAATCTGGTATTATCCACGCGCCAATCGGTAAAGTTTCTTTCGATACACAAAAATTAGTAGAAAACTTCTTAGCTGTATTTGAAGTAGTTCAAAAAGCAAAACCAGCTGCAGCTAAAGGAACTTACATGAAATCTGTAAACATTACTACAACAATGGGCCCAGCTGTTAAAGTTGACGCTGCAAACGTAGTAGTTAAATAATATATATATAATGAATTTCATTCAGCGCTTATGCTGATGGATTTAAATAGTTGACAACAATCCGCTTACTTGGTAAGATGGATGCTGTTGTGAATCATCCATTTGTACCGTAGACAGTAGGAGTGACTTGTCACTTAATGATCCTACCGAGGACATCGGAATTCGGATTCTTTTTAAGATGATGACTTTCAGCCTCTATGTCTATATGATATAGGGGCTTTTCTTTTGTCGGTATAAATGACTCATTCTAATAGGAGGTGTCATCAAAGTGAGCAATGCAATCGAAACTAAAAAAGTTCAAGTGCAGGAAATCGCTGAGAAATTCCAAGCTGCTGCATCTGTAGTAGTGGTTGACTATCGTGGTCTTACTGTATCTCAAGTTACAGAACTTCGTAAACAACTTCGTGAAGCTGGTGTTGAATTTAAAGTATACAAAAATACTTTAACTCGTCGCGCAACTGAAATCGCAGGTGTTGAAGGAATTAACGAGTTCTTAACTGGTCCAAACGCTGTTGCGTTCTCTAACGAAGACGTAGTAGCTCCTGCAAAAATTATTAACGAGTTCGCTAAGAAAAATGAAGCGTTAGAAATTAAAGCAGGTATTATCGAAGGTACTGTATCATCTGCTGAAGACGTAAAAGCTCTTGCAGAACTTCCATCACGCGAAGGTTTACTTTCAATGCTTTTATCTGTACTTCAAGCTCCAATGCGCAACTTCGCGCTTGCAACAAAAGCTGTTGCAGATCAAAAAGAAGAACAAGGTGCTTAATCGCAACTCAACTTCAAAACTCGGCTTAATCGCCTAAAAATTAAAAATAACATCCAAGTAGGAGGAAATTAAAATGAACAAAGAGCAAATCTTAGAAGCTATCAAAGCTATGACAGTTCTTGAATTAAACGATTTAGTAAAAGCAATCGAAGAAGAATTCGGTGTAACAGCAGCTGCTCCTGTAGCTGTAGTTGCTGGTGGTGCTGCAGGTGCTGCTGAAGAAAAATCTGAATTTGATGTAGTATTAGCTAACGCTGGTGCTGAAAAAATCAAAGTAATCAAAGTGGTTCGTGAAATCACTGGTTTAGGATTAAAAGAAGCTAAAGAGGTTGTTGACAACGCTCCTAAAGCTCTTAAAGAAGGCGCTTCTAAAGAAGAAGCTGAAGCAATCAAAGCTAAACTTGAAGAAGTTGGCGCTACTGTAGAAGTTAAGTAATTTTTACTTACGTCTATTAAATGCAGAAAAGCTCGTCATTTGGACGGGCTTTTCTTTTTACCTATATGTAAGGAGGCGTAGTTTATGTCAGAACATTATTACTCTAATAAGCCTCAAACGGAAAGTAAGCCGCGTCGTTGGAAATTTACTTTGCTTGGATTTGAGTTTACATTTGAAACGGATGCCGGTGTATTTAGTAAAAGCGAAGTAGATTTTGGATCCCGTGTGTTAATTGATACGTTTGTCATGCCTAAAGTTTCAGGTGCCATACTTGACGTTGGTTGTGGTTATGGACCAATAGGGTTATCTCTTGCGAAAGCATATCCAGAGCGTATGATTCAAATGATGGATATCAATACACGAGCGGTAGCATTAGCAGAAAAAAATGCACAAATGAACGGGATTCAAAATGTACGAATTTTTGAAAGTGATGGATTAGCTAATGTTGATACTGATACGCATGCTGCAGCTATTTTAACAAATCCACCCATTCGCGCAGGAAAAGAAACGGTTTTTAAGTTTTATGACGAAGCGTATGAAAGATTGGTCGATGGTGGAGAGTTGTGGGTTGTGATTCAAAAAAAACAAGGTGCGCCGTCAACGTTCAGTCATTTAGAAGAAAAGTTTTCGGAAGTAGATGTTGTTGAGAAGAAAAAAGGGTACTGGATTATCCGTGCTATAAAATAAATCTCTATGATTTAAAAGATTGACTTGACAAATCGACTATGATAACATAATAAAATGCAAAATTATTATTTTGAGGAAGTGTGCCCTTTTGCATTAAAAACATGTTTTTTGGGGTATACTCTCGAAGAATTAAGTTTAGTTTAACCGAAAATGAGGTCTTTATGAGGCTCGTTTTCTTTTTGTCTTTCGAAATCATACACTATTTGGGTGGTTTTGCAAAGACCTATTATCGCTTTATTGAGGGGTGAATGAGTTGACAGGTCAACTAGTTCAGTACGGACAACACCGTCAGCGTAGAAGTTTTGCGCGTATTAATGAGGTGCTAGAGCTTCCGAATTTAATCGAAATTCAAACAGCATCTTATGAGTGGTTCCTTGCAGAAGGATTGCGCGAGATGTTCCACGACATTTCTCCAATCGAAGATTTTACAGGCAATCTTTCACTTGAATTCGTTGATTATACTTTAGGGGAACCAAAGTATGATGTAGACGAGTGTAAAGAACGTGACGTTACTTATGCTGCACCATTGCGTGTAAAAGTGCGTCTTCGAAACAAAGAAACAGATGAATTAAAAGAGCAAGATGTCTTCATGGGTGATTTTCCGTTAATGACGGAAACAGGCACATTTATTATTAATGGTGCCGAGCGCGTTATCGTTTCTCAGTTGGTTCGTTCACCAAGTGTTTACTTCCACGATAAAACTGACAAAAACGGTAAAAAAGGTTTTGGTGCAACAGTCATTCCAAACCGCGGTGCTTGGCTAGAATACGAAACAGATGCAAAGGATGTTGTATATGTACGTATTGACCGTACACGTAAACTTCCTGTAACGGTATTATTACGTGCATTAGGTTTCGGTTCAGATCAAGAAATTATCGATATTATCGGTGACAACGAATACCTTCGTAACACGCTTGAAAAAGACAACACAGAAAGCACTGAAAAAGCGCTTTTAGAAATCTATGAGCGTCTACGTCCAGGTGAGCCGCCAACAGTTGAAAGTGCGAAGAGCTTATTATACTCTCGTTTCTTTGATGCAAAACGCTATGACTTAGCGAATGTTGGTCGTTATAAAATGAATAAAAAGCTTCACATTAAAAACCGTTTATTCAATCAAACGATTGCAGAAACGCTAGCTGATCCAGAAACAGGCGAAGTTTTAGTTGAAAAAGGTACAGTTCTTGATCGCCGTACACTAGATAAGATTATTCCTTATTTAGAAAATGGCATCGGCTTCCGCACGCTTTCACAAGTTGGTGGCGTATTAGAAGAAGATATTACCGTACAATCAATTAAAATTTATGCACCAAATGATGAAGCTCAAAAAGAAATTAATGTTATTTCAAACGCCTACGTGGATGAAGAAGTGAAGAACATTACGCCAGCTGACGTAATTGCTTCTGTATCTTACTTCTTCAATTTATTATATGGCGTTGGTAATACAGATGATATTGACCATTTAGGTAACCGCCGTTTGCGTTCAGTTGGTGAGTTATTACAAAACCAATTCCGTATCGGGTTATCACGTATGGAGCGTGTAGTACGTGAACGTATGTCAATTAACGACACAGCTGCAATCGTACCACAGCAATTAATCAATATCCGTCCTGTAATTGCGTCTATTAAAGAGTTCTTCGGTAGCTCACAATTATCGCAATTCATGGACCAAACAAATCCACTTGCAGAGCTAACGCACAAACGTCGTCTATCTGCATTAGGACCAGGTGGTTTAACACGTGAGCGCGCTGGTATGGAAGTGCGTGACGTTCACTATTCTCACTACGGTCGTATGTGTCCAATTGAAACGCCAGAGGGACCTAACATTGGTCTGATTAACTCACTTTCATCATTTGCGAAAGTGAATAAATTCGGCTTTATTGAAACACCGTATCGTCGTGTAGACCCTGAAACTGGTCAAGTGACAGATCGAATTGATTATTTAACAGCTGACGAAGAAGATAACTACGTAGTAGCACAAGCGAATTCTCCGTTAAATGAAGATGGTACTTTTGCTAAAGAAGAAGTTGTTGGACGTTTCCGAGGCGATAACACTATATTCAAAAGAGATCGCATTGACTACATGGATGTATCTCCAAAACAAGTAGTATCAGCAGCGACAGCATGTATTCCTTTCTTAGAGAACGATGACTCTAACCGAGCACTAATGGGAGCGAACATGCAACGTCAAGCTGTTCCATTATTAAACCCTGAAGCACCGTTTGTTGGTACAGGGATGGAGCATGTTGACGCACGTGACTCTGGTGCTGCGGTAGTTGCAAAATATGATGGGGTTGTTGAACATGTTGAAGCACGTTCTATTCACGTTCGTCGTATTGAAACTATCGATGGTAAAGAAGTTAAAGGCGATTTAACTAAATATAAATTACAAAAATTCATCCGTTCAAACCAAGGTACTTCATATAACCAACGCCCAATTGTTAAAGTAGGTGACCGCGTTAAACCACGTGATATCTTAGCTGATGGTCCTTCAATGGAAAAAGGCGAACTTGCATTAGGTCGTAACGTATTAGTTGCCTTCATGACATGGGAAGGTTTCAACTATGAGGATGCTGTCATTATGAGCGAGCGTCTTGTAAAAGATGATGTTTATACTTCCGTTCATATCGAAGAGTACGAGTCAGAGTCTCGTGATACAAAATTAGGACCTGAAGAAATTACTCGTGATATTCCGAACGTTGGGGAAGACGCACTTCGAAACCTAGATGAGCGTGGTATTATCCGCATTGGTGCAGAAGTACGCGATGGTGATATTTTAGTTGGTAAAGTAACGCCTAAAGGGGTTACAGAATTAACTGCTGAAGAACGTTTATTACATGCTATTTTCGGTGAGAAAGCACGTGAAGTGCGTGATACTTCACTACGTGTACCTCACGGAGCAGGCGGTATCGTTTTAGATGTAAAAGTATTCAACCGCGAAGATGGCGATGAACTACCACCAGGTGTAAACCAATTAGTTCGCACATATATTGTTCAAAAACGTAAAATTCGTGTTGGAGATAAGATGGCCGGTCGTCACGGTAACAAAGGGGTAATTTCCCGTATTTTACCGGAAGAAGATATGCCATTTATGCCAGATGGTACTCCAGTTGATATCATGTTAAACCCACTAGGCGTACCTTCACGTATGAATATCGGACAAGTGCTAGAATTGCATTTAGGTATGGCTTCTCGTTACTTAGGTATTCATATGGCAACACCAGTATTCGATGGTGCTAATGAAGAAGATGTTTGGGAAACGATGGAAGAAGCTGGTATGAACCGTGATGGTAAAACAATTCTGTATGATGGACGTTCGGGTGAACCGTTCGATAACCGTGTATCAGTTGGTATCATGTACATGATTAAACTTGCTCACATGGTTGACGACAAACTTCACGCACGTTCAACTGGACCATACTCACTTGTTACACAGCAACCACTGGGCGGTAAAGCTCAATTTGGTGGACAACGTTTCGGTGAGATGGAGGTATGGGCGCTTGAAGCATATGGTGCTGCTTACACATTACAAGAGATTTTAACTGTAAAATCAGACGATGTAGTAGGACGTGTGAAAACGTACGAAGCTATTGTTAAAGGTGAAAGTGTTCCAGAACCTGGTGTTCCAGAATCATTTAAAGTATTAATTAAAGAGCTTCAATCTTTAGGTATGGATGTAAAAATGTTAACAATCAATGATGAAGAAGTAGAGCTTCGTGATTTAGACGAAGAAGAAGATCTTCAGCCGGCTGATGCATTAAACATTATTCCAGCCGAAAAAGAAGAAGAGCCAGTTGAATCTTTTGAATAAAAAAATGGGGCAGGTATAGGCCTGCCCGATTTTCCAAGAAAATTAAATTAAACGTAAAAATTCATGCATTGGATGCATGTTTTGCGAGTAAATATTGAGCTAAGAAAAAGTCATTAAAGGACTTATACTAAAGGGAGGTAGGCTCCTTGATAGACGTTAATGAATTTGAATATATGAAAATCGGTTTAGCATCTCCGGACAAAATTCGCTCTTGGTCATATGGAGAAGTAAAAAAACCTGAAACAATTAACTACCGTACACTAAAACCAGAAAAAGATGGTCTTTTCTGTGAACGTATTTTCGGACCAACTAAAGACTGGGAATGTCACTGTGGTAAATACAAACGCGTACGTTATAAAGGCGTTGTTTGTGATCGTTGTGGCGTAGAAGTTACACGTGCAAAAGTACGTCGTGAGCGTATGGGGCACATCGAATTAGCAGCTCCAGTTTCTCACATTTGGTACTTTAAAGGAATTCCAAGCCGTATGGGTCTTATTTTAGATATGTCCCCACGTGCTCTGGAAGAAGTCATTTATTTTGCTTCTTATGTAGTAATTGATCCTGCTGGTACGAACTTAGAAAGTAAACAGCTACTTTCTGAAAAAGAATACCGTACTTACCGTGAAAAATTTGGCGCAACTTTCGAAGCTGCAATGGGTGCAGAGGCGATTAAAAAACTTCTAGAGAACATCGATTTAGAAGAAGAAACAGTTACGCTTAAAGAAGAGCTAAAAACAGCACAAGGTCAACGTAGAACGCGTGCGATTAAACGTCTTGAAGTAGTAGAGTCATTCCGTAACTCTGGTAACAAACCAGAATGGATGATTTTAGATGTACTACCTGTCATTCCACCAGAGCTTCGTCCAATGGTACAACTTGACGGTGGTCGTTTTGCTACATCTGACTTAAACGATTTATATCGTCGTGTAATCAATCGTAACAATCGTTTAAAACGTTTATTAGATTTAGGTGCTCCAAGCATTATCGTTCAAAACGAAAAACGTATGTTACAAGAAGCTGTCGATGCGTTAATCGATAACGGTCGTCGTGGTCGTCCTGTAACAGGTCCTGGTAACCGTCCTTTAAAATCACTTTCACACATGTTGAAAGGTAAACAAGGTCGTTTCCGTCAAAACTTACTTGGTAAACGTGTAGACTACTCTGGTCGTTCGGTTATCGTAGTAGGTCCAAATTTAAAAATGTATCAATGCGGTCTGCCAAAAGAAATGGCCATCGAGCTATTTAAGCCTTTCGTTATGAAAGAATTAGTAGAACGTGGTTTAGCACATAACATTAAGAGTGCAAAACGTAAAATTGAGCGTATGCATAACGAAGTATGGGACGTTTTAGAAGACGTAATTCGTGAGCATCCAGTACTTCTAAACCGTGCACCAACGCTTCACCGTCTTGGTATTCAAGCTTTCGAGCCTACATTAGTAGAAGGTCGTGCAATTCGTCTTCACCCATTAGTATGTACAGCTTATAACGCTGACTTCGATGGTGACCAAATGGCGGTACACGTTCCTTTATCAGCAGAAGCACAAGCAGAAGCTCGTTTATTAATGTTAGCTGCTCAAAACATCTTGAACCCGAAAGATGGTAAACCAGTCGTAACTCCATCTCAAGACATGGTATTAGGTAACTATTACTTAACGCTTGAGCGTGAAGGGGCTCGTGGTGAAGGTTCTATTTTCTACGGTCCGGATGAAGTGTTGATTGCATACCAAAATGGTCATGTACATTTACACACACGTATTGCGATTAAAGCTGGTTCTGTAAACAA
>DEQI01000015.1:0-5669 GCA_002360295.1 Planococcaceae bacterium UBA3370 | reverse complement strand
GAACCAACTGATGTGAATTTAGAGCAAAAAACACCTGAAAAGTATTTTGTGGATTTAGTAATTGACGCAGAATTATTGGCACAGTTAGAAGCTACGGAAGGGTATGCAGAACTTTCAGAATCAGAAAAAGTAGAGGCACAGCGTAAAGCGGTATTACAAAAACACTTTGCTTCTGTTCCAGCAGTACCACCATTCCGTAAAAAATTCTTAGGTAATGTCATTGCAGAAGTATTCAAGCGATTCCATATTACTGAAACGTCTAAAATGCTTGACCGCATGAAAGATTTAGGATTTAAATACTCTACTCGTGCTGGTATTACAGTTGGTGTATCTGACATCGTCGTATTACCTGATAAAGGTGTTATCCTTGAAGAGGCACAAGCAAAAGTAGATAAAGTAATGGTTCAATTCCGTCGTGGTTTAATTACAGAAGAAGAGCGTTACGATCGCGTAATCTCTAGCTGGTCAGCTGCGAAAGATGAGATCCAATCAAAACTGATGAAGTCGTTAGATAAAACGAACCCAATCTTCATGATGTCTGATTCTGGAGCGCGTGGTAACGCATCTAACTTTACGCAATTAGCGGGTATGCGTGGTCTGATGGCCAACCCGGCTGGTCGTATTATCGAGTTACCGATCAAATCTTCATTCCGTGAAGGTTTAACGGTATTAGAGTACTTCATCTCTACACACGGTGCGCGTAAAGGTCTTGCCGATACAGCATTAAAAACAGCCGATTCAGGTTACTTAACTCGTCGTTTAGTAGACGTGGCACAGGATGTTATTGTTCGTGAGGATGATTGCGGTACTGACCGTGGTTTACAAATCGGTGCGTTAATGGAAGGTAATGAACTAATCGAAGCGTTAGATGAACGTATTGTTGGTCGATATGCGAAGAAAACAATTTACCATCCTGAAACAGGCGAAGTTATTTTAGAGCGTGATGGATTAATTACTCAAGATGTAGCACGTGCTATTGACGAAGCTGGTATTGAGGAAATTACAATCCGTTCTGCATTCACATGTAATACAAAACACGGCGTATGTAAAAAATGTTACGGCATGAACTTAGCAACTGGTGAAGAAGTTGAAGTTGGTGAAGCAGTAGGTATTATTGCAGCACAATCAATTGGTGAGCCAGGTACTCAGTTAACGATGCGTACATTCCATACAGGTGGGGTAGCCGGTAACGATATTACGATGGGTCTTCCACGTATCCAAGAGATTTTCGAATCACGTAATCCGAAAGGGCAAGCGGTTATTTCTGAAATCTCAGGTGTCGTATCTGAAATCGATGAAATTCGTGAAGGCTTAAAAGAAATTACAATTCAAGGTGAAGTAGAAACTCGTAAATATCAAGCGCCTTATAACGCAAGATTAAAAGTACAACTAGGTGATTTAATTGAGCCTGGACAACTTTTAACAGAAGGTTCTATCGATCCAAAACAATTATTAAAAGTAAAAGACGTATCAACAGTTCAAGAATATTTATTAAAAGAAGTTCAAAAAGTATACCGTATGCAAGGGGTAGAAATTGGAGACAAACACATCGAAGTAATGGTTCGCCAAATGCTTCGTAAAGTGCGTGTAATTGAAGCGGGAGATACTGATTTATTACCTGGTTCATTACTTGATATCCACCAATTCTCAGAAGCAAACGCAGAAGCTATTTTAAATGGCAAAAACCCTGCAACTTGCCGCCCAGTAATTCTTGGTATTACAAAGGCTTCTCTTGAAACTGAATCATTCTTATCTGCTGCATCATTCCAAGAAACAACTCGTGTGTTAACGGATGCTGCAATTAAAGGTAAGCGTGATGAGCTTCTTGGTCTGAAGGAAAACGTAATTATCGGTAAACTTGTTCCAGCAGGTACTGGTATGCAACGTTATCGTCAAATCCGTATTGAGCAAGATCATGTGAAAACGGAAGAAGAATTAACTTCTGCTGAATAAGCTTAACTAGTCCGGTAGAGAGACTCTCTCTCTGCCGGAATTTTTAAAGATATCAGTTGACAGCAGAAATAGGTAATGATAATATATTGAAGGTTGATAGTTAACTGTCTATGCTTTTGGAGGATATGAAAATGTCTTATGATAAAGTAAAGGCTAGTCAAACAATCATAGGTACAAAGCAAGCAGTGAAAGCGATGCGTGCTGGTCAAGTTACAGAGCTTTTTGTCGCACTCGATGCAGACAGTTGGGTAACCGATCCGGCCATTCTTCTCGCGAAAGAAATCGGGATACCAATTACTTTGGTCGAGTCAAAAAAAGAACTCGGAATAGCTTGCGGCATACATGTTGGAGCTGCGGTTGTTGCGATTACTGCGATGTAGTTTTTGTGTAGTGTACACAAAGACTTTGTTTTTACCCAAAAAATGAACCACCTGGATGTGTGGTATTAAAAAGGTATGAATGAAGGGAGGAAATATCGATGCCTACAATTAACCAATTGGTACGTAAGCCTCGTAAATCTAAAATCACGAAATCAAAATCACCAGCGTTAAATAAAGGATATAACTCATTTAAAAAATCTTTAACTGATGTTAAATCTCCACAAAAACGCGGTGTTTGTACTCGTGTAGGTACAATGACACCACGTAAACCGAACTCGGCTTTACGTAAATATGCTCGTGTACGCTTATCTAACTTACTTGAGGTTACTGCGTACATTCCTGGTGAAGGCCACAACTTACAAGAGCACAGTGTTGTTCTTATCCGTGGCGGACGCGTAAAAGACTTAGCGGGTGTTCGTTACCATATCGTACGTGGTGCTCTTGATACTGCTGGAGTAAACGGTCGTATGCAAGGTCGTTCTAAATATGGTACAAAACGCCCTAAAGAAAAAAAATAATCTAGTATCTATATAAAAATAGACAACTTAATTTTTGAAAGGAGGAAAACACATGCCTCGTAAAGGTCCTGTTTCCAAACGTGACGTGTTACCAGATCCAATTTATAATTCAAAACTAGTAACTCGTTTAATCAATAAAATGATGGTTGATGGTAAAAGAGGTACTTCTCAAAAGATTTTATACGGAGCTTTCGAATTAGTTCAAGAGCGTTCTGGTCAAAATCCTTTAGAAGTATTTGAAGCAGCATTAAACAACGTAATGCCAGTTCTTGAAGTACGCGCTCGCCGTGTTGGTGGTTCTAACTACCAAGTACCGGTTGAAGTACGTCCAGAACGTCGTACAACTTTAGGTCTTCGTTATTTAGTAAACTACGCTCGTCTTCGTGGTGAAAAAACTATGGAAGAGCGTTTAGCTAACGAAATTCTAGATGCATCTAACAACACAGGTGCTTCAGTAAAAAAACGCGAAGATATGCACAAAATGGCAGAAGCGAACAAAGCATTCGCTCACTACCGCTGGTAATTTGACCTCTGTGTTAGTTGCATAACTAACACAAGGTTTTTTATACAGTCTTAACCCAATATGGAAGGAGAAATTTCCTATGAAACGCGAATTCTCTCTAGAGAATACACGTAATATTGGGATCATGGCTCACATTGATGCTGGTAAAACAACAACAACTGAGCGTATCCTTTATTACACTGGTAAGATTCACAAAATCGGTGAAACTCACGAAGGTGCTTCTCAAATGGACTGGATGGAGCAAGAGCAAGAACGTGGTATCACAATCACTTCTGCTGCAACAACAGCTCAATGGGCAGGTCACCGTGTAAACATCATCGATACTCCTGGACACGTAGACTTCACTGTAGAGGTTGAACGTTCACTACGCGTACTTGATGGTGCGGTAACAGTACTTGATGCTCAATCTGGTGTTGAACCTCAAACTGAAACAGTATGGCGTCAAGCTACAACATACGGTGTTCCACGTATTGTATTCATTAACAAAATGGATAAAATGGGTGCAGACTTCCTATACTCTGTAGGTACTTTGCATGATCGTTTACAAGCAAATGCTCACCCAATCCAATTACCAATTGGTGCTGAAGATGAATTCAAAGCAATCATTGACCTTGTGGAAATGGATGTAACTTACTACGACAACGAAGAAGGTACAGCATTACGCGAAGGCCAACCAATTCCTGAAGAATATCAAGCACAAGCTGAAGAATACCGTGAAAAATTAATCGAAGCAATCGCTGAAGTTAATGAAGAAATCATGGAAAAATACTTCGCTGGTGAAGAAATTACGAAGGAAGAATTAAAAGCTGCTATTCGTAAAGCGACAATTGCAGTAGAATTCTATCCAGTAATCTGTGGTACAGCATTCAAACACAAAGGTGTTCGTAAAATGCTTGACGCAGTAATCGACTACCTACCATCTCCAGTAGATGTACCTGCAATCAAAGGTACAAATCTTGACGGTGATGAAGAATTAGTTCGTCATTCTTCTGATGAAGAGCCATTTGCAGCTCTTGCATTCAAAGTTATGACTGACCCATTCGTAGGTAAATTAACATTCTTCCGTGTGTACTCTGGAACATTAGATTCAGGTTCATACGTACAAAACTCTACAAAAGGTAAACGTGAACGTGTAGGTCGTATCCTTCAAATGCACGCGAACAGCCGTGAAGAAATTTCAAAAGTATTCGCTGGTGATATCGCTGCTGCTGTAGGTCTTAAAGATACTACTACTGGTGACACTCTATGTGACGAGAAAAACCTTGTAATCCTAGAGTCTATGGAATTCCCAGAGCCAGTTATCTCTTTATCAGTAGAACCAAAATCAAAAGCTGACCAAGATAAAATGGGTCAAGCTTTACAAAAACTACAAGAAGAAGACCCAACATTCCGTGCACATACAGACCAAGAAACTGGTCAAACAATCATCTCTGGTATGGGTGAGCTTCACCTAGATATCATTGTTGACCGTATGCGCCGTGAATTCAAAGTAGAAGCTAACGTAGGTGCTCCGATGGTATCTTATCGTGAAACATTCCGTGGCTCTGCTCAAGTTGAAGGTAAATTCGTTCGCCAATCTGGTGGTCGTGGTCAATTCGGTCACGTTTGGATTGAATTCTCTCCAAACGAAGAAGGTAAAGGCTTCGAATTCGAAAACGCTATCGTTGGTGGTGTAGTTCCACGTGAATACATCCCTGCTGTAGAGGCTGGTCTTAAAGACGCTTTACAAAACGGTGTACTTGCTGGTTACCCATTAATCGACATTAAAGCGAAATTATTCGATGGTTCTTACCATGATGTCGATTCAAACGAAATGGCATTCAAAATCGCTGCATCTATGGCTCTTAAAAACGCGGTTTCAAAATGTAACCCAGTTTTACTTGAACCAATGATGAAAGTTGAAGTTGTAATTCCAGAAGAGTACCTTGGTGATATTATGGGTAACATTACTTCTCGCCGTGGACGCGTAGAAGGTATGGAAGCTCGTGGTAACGCTCAAGTTGTTCGTGCAATGGTTCCACTTTCAGAAATGTTCGGATATGCAACAACTTTACGTTCTGCAACGCAAGGTCGTGGTGTATTCTCAATGGTATTCGATCACTATGAAGAAGTGCCGAAATCAATTGCAGAGGACATCATCAAAAAAAATAAAGGTGAATAATTGAAATTTCATCTTGCATAAAGTATAACTAATTTGTAAGCTATGATTGACTGGCTTGGCTGGGCCCGGTTCAAGCCAGCAGTTATAACATAAAAAAACTAAAACATATAATTAGGAGGCTTTCTCTAATGGCT
>DEQI01000011.1:4361-16926 GCA_002360295.1 Planococcaceae bacterium UBA3370 | reverse complement strand
CTTATAGTTACTAAAGTATCTTTCTGACTACATATTTAGAATTCTTTTGACGGAATGCGGATTAGGTATTGTCTCCGGCTATCCACCACTCGTTTAATTCGCCGTCTTTCTCCGTCCACAATATCCATAATTCTACAGAATGACACTCTCTTATATCCTTTTCTATAAATGCAAAATCAGAGTCAATAACATCATCTTCCCAATCTATTAAAGGAATAATAAAGCGTTTTATATCATGTTTGTCGTTAGTGTCATCCGGCACTCGTTCGTAATTTCTACAGATATATTCCGCCAATTCCGTGCCACCTGTCACCTCACATGATATAAACTTATCCATTGTAAAATACTTTTTCATACCGATAGTCTCTCCTGTACTTAAAGATAATGCTGTAAGTTGCTATCTATATTTTACTACGCATTTTGTTTCTTCTGCCGAGAACTAACTTAAACTATTTCTTCTCCGAGCTTAATAACCATTTCAAAATACCAGGTTTGTATTTATAGGTTTTTTTACGCCAGTAATCCAGTCCACAGCAATTAATCCGACTACTACAGAAAACAGAATACTTTTGAGCAAATTAATTCCTCCTTTACGCCACATTTTTTAATAATTAATTCTCTCAACCGTGCATATGGTTTAATTTCCGTACAGTTGTAAACCTCTTAATCTTATTTTTTCTAAATCTAAGTCTTGAACTTTAAAATACTGTTCGTTAATTCTAATAACATCATTGTCTGTTAATTCAGGAATTGTTCTATCTAGCGTTAACAAATACGCTAATACTTCCAATGGTTGTTTTTTTATTATGACTACATCAATTTTGTCTGTTAAATAAAAGCTATTTCTATTAATTTCAACAATTGTTAATTGCTTTTGATTTTTTCCGCGAAGATGTTTGCTTTTTAATACTTGGATATTAATAGTATGTTTGATTGGAGGTTTCTTTTTGAATATGTGTAACATTACAGTCACTTCCCTTTATTTTTTCAGTACCTATTCATTTACTGCACATAATGTTTCACTAGATTTTCACTAGATGCAATTCTGTATTAGCCGCATCTATACATAATTATGAGTATTAAAGATAAGCTAACTGAACCTTACCTTTCTCAAGAGGATTAGGTAATTTGAGTTTTGCCTTATATTTACGAGCACCATCTTTTGTTTTAAATGAAAGTGTGCTTGTTTCACCTTTCGATAATAGATCTTCTAGCATTCTCTCTGTAATAGTTTTGCCGTATTGGTTTTTCCATATAAAGAAGGAACACTCGTTTTTATAATCCGCGCAAAAATACATATTTTTATTACTTCTAATAATTTTTCCGCAATTCGGACATTTCGAACTAAATTTACTTAATGTTTCTGTATTCAATTTAATAGTTCTCATATTATCAATAAAGTTTGTTGTGAAGCTAATAACAGCATCTTGGAAAGCTTTAGCATCTTTCCCCTTCTTAATAGCATCTAACTCTAATTCCCACCTAGCTGTTAGTTCAGGAGAAGTTAATAAATTTGAATCAGTTCTTCTTAATAGTTCTACGACTGTCTTACCTAGTGACGTTATCTCTAATTTCTTTTTATGTGTCGTAATATACTCAACATCTATTAATTTTTTAATTGTTTCCGCGCGTGTAGAACTTGTCCCAATCCCAATTCCTTTTAGAATATCCTTGAACTTAGGATCACCAATTAGATTGCCGACGTTTTCCATTTGTCTAATCAACGTTCCCTCTGTATACAAAGCTGGTGGTTGTGTCTTTCTCTCTTTTACCTCAACCCCTAAAGTAGAGGTATTCAAATGTAAATCTAAGGTTGGTAGTTTTTCAACAACGATATCTTCTTCCTCGTCATCATCTAATAAATCTTCTTGAAATGTATGATCAAAATTCAACTCTAATCCTTTCCAACCATCTTTCACAATCTCTTTAAATGTAGTTTGAAAAACAGTATCTCCAACGGTAGTAATTACTTTGCGATGTAAGGATTCCATTGGCTCCTGAAACTGTAAAAAGAACCTTTCTACGATTAAATGATAAATTTCTTGTTCCTCTTTGGTTAAGTCTGCAGGTACAGCAGCTTCGGGCAAAATTGCATGATGATCTTCTATTTCTTCAACATTAAATATACGGGAGTCACTAACTTTTAAACGGTCTATATCTCCGCCCTTTTCTAAATTCGGGTATACGGATGAAAGTATTCTGTAAGCTGTACGCATTAAAAGCATTTCTGATGGAGTTAGGTATTTAGACTTAGTTCTTGGATATGTGATCAATTTTTTTAAATATAAATTCTGGAGAATTTTAGCTGTATGTACACCTTTAAAACCAAAACGTTGGTTAGCAATAATTAGTACATCGGAATGATTTAACAATCCTGGCTGTAGCGTAGTTTTTTGTTTATCTTCTACTTTTACTGCTCCTTCATTCTTTTCTGTATAGTGAACAATATTTTGTACTTTTTCTACATCTGTTAACCGTTCACCTTTGTAATTTGCAATGTACTGAAACTCACCTAGTTTAAAATAAGATTTTAAAGAGTAATAGGTTTCTTGTTCAAAAGAGGAGCGTACTTGTTCCCGGTCATAAATCAAAGACAGAACAGGGGCTAACACTCGGCCTGCAGGCAATGTTTTCCCGTTGCCAGCTAAGGTTAGGCTTCTACTAGCGTTTGTTCCAACTATGTAATCACTTAAACTTCTACAGATAGCCGCATTACGTAAATTCTGATATTCACTTATATCTTTCATCTCTTTAAATGCTTTTTGTATAGCAGCAGCTTGTAAAGAGGCAGTCCATAAACGTTTTGTGGGTTTATTCAAAAGATTTAGATATAGAGAAATATAAAAATAGATCAACTCGCCTTCTTGGGCAGAGTCCATAGCGTTAACTATCAAGTCACAATCTCTTGTTAATTTTGCAATAACCGCTAATTGATTTGATTGACCTTTAATAGGTTTAAGTCTAATTTCGGTAGGAATAATAGGGAGTGACTCCCAAGACCACTCTTCCCATTCCTCTTTCAATTCCCCAGGTTCTAAAAATTTTAGAAGATGACCTTGAGCATATGTGTAGTTAATGTGATTACTACCTTCCATATAGCCTTTATGTTCAATATAAGTGGGAGAAAGAGCTTTTGCTATTGCTACAGCTGCATCGTGCTTCTCCGCAATAATTACGATAGACATTTAACCATCCCACTTTCCGGTTTTATCTAATTATTTTGCAAAGTCATTAAGTAAAGTCATTAATTGATTTCGTTGAGTATTCGTTAATCTTTTACCTTTATAATTAAGAGAGTGATTTATTTCTAAAAAGTCACACAAATCAACACCCATTACATCAATCATGACTTCTTCAAATATGGGCACTTGTTCTTGGCCATATAAGATCATATTAATGGATACTCCGCCTAAAAGAGCGATTTTCTTTATTCTTTCATAGCGAGGTATATTCACTCCGTTTTCCCAATTAGAAACAGTTCCTTTACTTACTCGATTGTCTATTAATAAGCCAAATTCCTTTAGTGTTAATGCTAATTGAAAGCGAATTTTCTTTATCCTAGCTCCAATTTTCACCCATCTAAATCAGAATATGATAATATATTACCCACTTATATAAACCTCTTTTCTATCTTGGAATTCATAATTATTCACTATAGGAATTTAAAATTTCTTTACGTATCTTTTTATACTTAAAATAAAGTTTAAACTGCTTTACAACTTTAATTGCCATTGAAATTCCATAAACTCCTGAGCTAAACAGCAATAACCATATAAGAAATAAAACCCACATTTTATCAGTATTAGCTATAATGTTACTTAATATTAGTCCATATCCTACACTTAGCATAGTAGTTCCCCATAGAATAACTTGATACTTAATCAAACGTTTATTCAGATGTTTCTCTAACCGTTTAAAATAACTCTCAAATCCCTCAAATTCCTCAACACTTAAATTTTCTCTTTCTTTCACAAAACTCGTATCCTCAGATAATAAATGCTTAAATTTAAATGTTATGAAAAGTATAATAGGTGCAGTACAAAAAGCACTAAAAATCGCAGCATTTATAATCGTAATCTCTATTGGCATAGAAACTTCAAAAATTGAGGCCATAATAAGAATGGAACAAGTCACTAAAATTAAACTTAATAGTATATTTGAAGATTTAAAGTACGATTGGCTGAAAATTGATTTATATTCATTATCATAATCTACATTAGTTCCATTCATTTTTTTGAGCATTTCTGTGATAACTGAATCTTTTTGTTCTTTATTATCATTATTGATTTCCATACGTGCCTCCGTAAAATTGAATTTATTTTTTGATTTACTACCGCTTTCTATAGTTACCTGAATTACTAAGACCTACGATCATAAAAACGACGAAAGCTATGTATAGTGAAATAGCTACTGGATGTAACCAATCGCCACTAGTAAAAAACTCCATGCAACACTCTCCTTCCAGCTACCTGGTTTAGATTTTTTTGAAGTTTTAATCCGAACTTTTTTCGAAAAAGCTAATTTTATAAAAGAAATATACTATTGGTACCCCTAACAATAATGTTACTATTAGTAATACCATCGTTTCATAACCGAAAACTAAGCCATATAAATAAATAGTAGCAATCATAATTACACTATAGAGACTCCATAATAATATCCGCATCTATTATTTCTCCTTTCTATTTTACTTTACGAACAGTTGCTAATTTTAGTTAACCAAATATTTAACCTTCATTTAATTAAATTAATAGCTCCAGTAATACCTGTAACGAAAATATACCAATTGAAGTATAGCTAAACACTTCAACTATAACTTGCTTTCTCATTAATGGAACGTAGTAATTACTTACTTAAATATATTTTTAATAGTATTAGACATACTTATTAACGATTGTCTTACATCTGATAATGTTTTTTCTTCGCCTAATATTTTGCAATTAGTTTCAATATTCCACAAAATATTATTTATTTGTTCTTGATAGGTACCGACTATATATAAATCATTCAATATATTTTTCAGGGAACTTGAAACTTGCTCTAATACTTTCATTTCTCCTTCATACTCAGTATTAACTTCTATATGGAATAACAAATTGTCTAACCGATTTTTCATTATTTTAAGTATTTGCTCATTCACGCTCATTTTCCCCTTTAATCAATATTTTTAAAGCCATTGACGTTATGTTGATTAAATCAACATACGGAATTTCACTATTCCATCTTCACTTTTAACTAGAATGATTTGTCTTGTTTTTTATTTTCCTTATTTTCTTTTCTAATCTTTTATTCTGAAATTTAATAGAAGCCGTATTTATTTTCTTGCAAAGAAGTCGTACTTTTAATATTTTGGTTTTAAATTTCTCTTTATAAACTATTAGCAAAGAATCACCTCTCTATATACAGATTTTCCACTATGCATTTTGTTTCAATTATTTTGAAGGAATAGTTATTGTTATTTAGTGTAAATAATACAAGCATTATGTTTTCCAGTTGAACTTTTAGCCCAAATATTAACGGAAACAATTTGATGTGGTTCTAATGCTTCTTCTTTTAAAAAACGTTCAATTTCTTCGCCTAGTTGTTCTGCCCATTGTTCTTCAATAATTTTTACTTGCAAATTCTCACCTCATTTATATATTGCTTATTCTCAATAATATTTTTGAAATCCCCATTTTTATTAAGCGTTGTTTCAACTACTTATTTTTGACGAAGTGTACAATCGGCTTTAATCCGAAAGTTTGTCGGCAATGAAAAAACCTATGAATACAGCAGCAGCACCTATAGCTATTCCTATTATTAAAACATCAAAAGATATCATATAAACCCCCCCTTAATAATTATTTCACATTATGTTTCAATTATATGGAACGTCCTTTCAAAAAAACAAATAGATATGAGTTTCTTCCTATTAAATAGTATCTTTGCAGGTTAAGTTAAATATCAACCATCAAAAACACCACTTAAAACGTCTGAGACAATTCGGACTGTGTCATAATACGTAAATTGATTTTTCACTTCGTCTCAGACGCCTATTTTTAAATACTCTTTTTAAATATATAAATCTTCTGAAAATATAACCTGATCTTCTTCAATTTAAATAAAAGAATTTTGTTTTCCTTTTTAAAGAGTATTTTTTACAATTTTTACCTACCTGATTTCGTATTCAATATTTTGTATTTTTTAGAGTTTTTATACTTATTATTATACCACTCTTGTCACTAACGGAAAAGCAAGGTTTTTAGTTTTTGATAAATAAATGATTGAATATTCTGAATAAATATTTTTGTTTAATAACACAATTCTTATGGGATAACTAATGTTTATTTATCTGAATTTTATTTATTTTATATAATTATCAAAAAAACAAAATAAGGGTATAAGGAAAGTTGTTTACTTTTTATGGTAACCAAACTTTTCTTATACCCACTAAATTTTATATTAATTTTGAAATTTATAATTTTTAAAATATATTTTTATCCTATTCTAATTTCTTTTGAAATTATCCAAATGTAAAGTAGTCTCGATCCTTTAATTAATTATCGTCCTATACAGTACAAAAAATACCAATTCGGAAATTATAAGAATAAATATCCAATGTTTTAATTTTAGGTTTAACATTGTAAGCCACACTCATTTAACTATAAATTTATAAAATCTTGATATTCTTGCTCTGTTAATAATCCTTCAATTCGTGCAACTTCTTTTCCATCTTTAAATTTAATAATCGTAGGTGTGACAGTTAAGTTAAAATCTTTAATAGTTTGCATTTCCGATAATATATCCACACGATAAACATCTACTTTAGTATTTTTAGCTGCCACTTCAATCAATGGTGTAGCTTGTTTACAATAGCCGCACTGTGGGCTAAAAGCATAAAATATTACCTTCTCCTGTTTATCTAATTTCTTTTGAAATTCTTCATATGTAGAAATATGGTAGTATTCTCGCTCTGTGACTTGCTCAGCAACTTCCTTTTTATCCTTTATTAAATTTAGTCCTATTACAAGTAATACGACGGTTACAAAAATAATTAATCCAGCTTTTAGCTTTCTAATTGTAATCTCCATCCTTCGATAACATTTTATGTAATTCATTTGGATAGGTTTAAATATGAGTAAAACTACATATTTAACCGACTTCATCAAAATTGATAACTCCCATATTTTGGTTGTTCAGTTCAAATAATTGTTTATCCTTTATTTCGTTCCCCTAAAGATTAATCGGAGCATTTACTTTCGCATTTTAATTACTAAATATTCCAGTAAAACCAGTAGTAAATAAACAATGAACAATACGTAAAATGCTTTTGAAGCAACCTTAAGGGCACCAAAAAACATCCCCAAAATTTGAAATGCCATTTACTGAAAATAATACCCCGTACAAGGTTGTCGGGTTCATATTTTTTAGAAACGTCAAGTTCTTATATTTCTTCATTAAACCCGCCACTAATTACTCCCCTTCAACTTTTGTCATTGTATTCGACTCTGCAAAAGTAATATTATTTCTTACGCCGTGAATAGCAACCAGGACATAAAAGTAATGTTCTATTATCCACCTGTTTACTTTTCAATTTACTTTTGGAAAATTTAACTCTGCATCTTTGGCAATGCGCTAAATTAGGATTTGAATATGCAAGAGTTAAATCTTCTACTTTTCTAGACATTTTTTCGTTAAATTGAGCTATTTTTTCGGAAATTTTCATATTCTACCCCTTAATAAATTTTTCTTTATAACACTTAAGTTCAGTACTCATTAACTTTAATGATCCTCTGTATCAATTGATGTAACATAGTTGCAGGAAACTTAGTACCATTTATCAATAGCAAAACTTCTTCACTTTCAGATAATAATTCAACCGTGAGATATACAGGTCGTTTTTTCTTATTTAGAATAACGTCTTGCTCAATGTAAGCTATTTCAGAAAAATCAATGGAGATTTCTTTATCTTTAGATACATAAGTTAAGCTATCTACATAAATTAAAATTTCTTCTTTACTACGCTTAGGAATTATTTTCGAAATGGTAAACAGTAGTGCAAAAAATGCAAAACCACCCAACACTATATAGATAAAAGGAATTTGTGATTTAGCTAAAAGACTAATGGCCATGAGGATAAAAAATAGATTTAAAATCATTCTGTATCTATTCGGTACTCTTCCTCTGCGGCTTTCAATTTTCCATAAAGGTTGTTTATTCTTTTTCATTATTAATGAACCATTCGTAAAGATGCACGTAGCTCATCCATCACATTAATACCTCCGCTTGATTGACTACTCATACGGGCTGAAAATTGATGATTACTTGGATCTTTAAAAGCACCACAATCTGACTTCAATAATGCTACTACGTGATATAATTTTGGAATCTTAGTTTTATTTATAATTCTACTTTTTTGAGAACTAGAATTAATGATTTCTAAATTTAGTAATAGAGAATGTACATGTAATGGAGCCTTATTAGCAATATCGTATTGAATTGTATGTCTTCCATACAATTCTTGTGGCATGTTAATATAAGCAATGACTTTATATGTGTCTGGTTTATCTTGTATTTGATTCATTAAAAATCCTCCTATAAACAGAAAAAACCACAAAGACATAGCAAACACTACGCTTTGTGGTTCTTCCACGATTATTTATTATATTGTTACTATCATACCTAATAATTACAGAACTGTCGAGTAAAATAGTGAATTATTTATTATTACATTTTTTAACCATCAAGTGTTTATGCTTCCTAAAAAAGGTGTATAAATATTTTTTAAAACTGTTTTGACGGATTGGTATTAAACTTCTAACCATGCCTCGGATACAAATTCTACAGTTTTTAAAAAATACAATTCTGAATATGTTAATTATTCGCCATTTGCAATTTTTATATTAAGGCGTTCGATTTCTTCTTTCATAAATACCTCCAATTGACTTTATGTGTAGTACTTACTGTTTTGCAAATCGAAACTTAAAGTGAATGATAAGTGTTAAGGCAATTAAGATAATCGCTAATTTAGGGATAATTCCCAGAAAAACTTTAATTGTTTCCAATAAAATGTATATTAGATCAGTTTGTGGTGGGTTAGTATACATCGCTAGCACTAAGGTTAAAAATAATGCTAAAATACTACAAGACAAAAAAATCATACTCATTGAAATTAGGTAATCTTTTTTCAATTTTCCTTTTTTAATATAATCCATTAAATTCACTCCTACGCATTTTTTCCTTTTTTCATTTTTTCACTGTTTTTCCATCATTGATGTTATGTTGAATACTTTGCTTCTTTATTTAATATCCTTTCAAATTCCTCAAATTCTAAATATTCATCTGAACAGTGATTTATTAAATGTTGATAATGACACCCAGTATGAACGTAAGCAATACGACCACCTGCATATGATTTGATAACTAATTCGCCATCATTTTTTATTTCTTTATCGCAAGATTTACACAGCATTTTCTTTCCCTCTTTTCTGCTATGCTTTGTGTTTCAATCTTTTTGACGGAATGTTAAGTATCGAAATTTAAATGTTTTTTAAATCTCTTTCTAAAAACCACGTAGATTTTGGACCTTCAACTAAGCCTTTAATCCTTTCGGTTGTTTGAACGCAATAAGCTCTCGTTGTCGTTCCTTCTATAAAAGCACCAGTGACAATTATTCCTTTTGTTCCTCTCGGAAAACCACCGCTTGAAACTAACGTCTTAACTTCTGCCCCTTGTTCATCGTTAACTAACATTTTTATAACTCCTTCCTCAATATAATGTTTCAAAGACTTATATTAGATTCCACTATAACCTTTTATCTAGCTTGTCTTTCATAAACACTAAATCTCAATTTATATTGATCATGACCTTTATAATCAATTTCATTAGGTAAAACGATTAACTTAATTCCTAAAGAATCACAAACATGACGAGCCAACTCAACGCCTAATTCATAGATTAACTCACGTTGCCCTTGAAAAGTGAATGCTCTTTTTACACCTAAAATAGGATCACTTGTTAAATTTAATCCATCATAAGCAGGTAAAGCTCTCTCAATTCCGCGCTTAGTAAGAACAAATAATGGCACACCATTTTTATCTCTTGGTAGATATGATAAATCTTCAATATAAGATGTAGTTTCATCTATTTCACTAAAGAAATTAGCGAAAGTATACTGAACGTTTAAATCTCTCGTATAGTACCCCTTGTTTTTGCATTGAATAGGTTCCACGCGATTTTGAGCAAACGTTTCAATTCCTTGTTTTCCACATACTTCACGATTACTATCAAAGTGAGTACATAAAGAACAAGTAAGGTGTATTTTTCTCATAAGCCCTCACTATTGTTTAATAAATTGTTTTGGTATATGTTTTTGACAATATGCAATTTTCACTTGATTTACACTTAATATTAGTTCGTCATTTGGTGACAGTGGTGTATGACATCTAATACAGGTTCTTCCTGTCATTAGGGGCGAGGATAGTTCAATAGGGAGTACACTGTGAACACCTTCTTGGAAATTCTCAATTTCCTCAAGTTTTTGTGAACCAAAATCTAATGCTGGACTCATTCCCCAATCTCTAAAAGGAGCTAGGTCAATCCATCCCATTAAAAACTTATCACAAGCATCTCTAAATGCCTCTGTTTCAGCTGTAATTATAGCGGTTTTAATACTACTAGGTTGAGTACCTTGTAGCTGTGCTACCCCTAATCCTTGTCTACGCGCGGTAACTATTGTTAATTCTCCAATTACAATAACTACTTGTTCATTTAAATTTATTTGAGGGTTTCCTTGTATAGCCCAGTGCCATTGTTCTGCAGCAGTATCTTCTAAGCGTTTCATATATACTTGTGCAGGAATGTATGTCCTAGTTTTAGTTCCTCTACCTTTTTCGGATTGTATAACAGTGCCCTGAGGAAATGGTTTTCTAAGTTCTAGCATAATATCAGAATAAGACTTCATTTTTAAACCTCCATTAAAGTCCTTTAATGAATAATATTTAGTTCATTATATAACTATATTAGCTTCAACGACTGATTTCAAAATGGTCTTAGTTAATTGCTTTATTTTGTAAAATAAAATGACCAAATATACATAACCGTAACTTTTGAACACGCCTTTTTCATTATTGGACAATATCAAAAGTTATAACATCTAATAGCAACCAAATAAATATAGTTATTATCAAGCCAAAAACCACTCCTGTTATACCCGCTATAACAAGTAATTCGAGTTGATACCATTTTTCGAATAATTGGTCTTTAAACATTTTGCGTGCTGCCAAATAGCTGAATACTAAACTCGTCAGTATAAACAACAAATAATACAAAACATCCTCCAATATGCCTCAGACATAAATTTATTTATAAAGAAAGCTAGAGACTTGGAAACAAATCTCTAGCTCGTTTTTGAAGCGATTATAGCATTTCTAGTTCCGTTAATACGATAGCTAGTATTTTAGTCATTTGACCACGAGTAATGTCTTGAGAAGGGTTTAATAAACCTTTATCGCCATTTACAGCACCAATTTTAATTAAAAGGTCTACATAAGGTTTAGCATAGTCTGAAACGCTACTCGCATCTTTATAATTTGCTAGAGTTGAGGCATTCGTATCTACTTCTAAACCTTTTGCTTCAAGTAATTTACCTAAGATTGTAAATGCTTGTTGACGAGTAATAGTACCGTTCGCATCAAATTTACCATTGTCTTTACCACTTACTAATTCCAGTTCTGCAAGAGCATTTACATATCCAGCATACCACTGGTCTGAAATATCAGTGAAATCTCCATTTTCTACTTCATTTAAGCCCATTGCACGAGCTACCATAGCAGCGAATTGACCTCGACTAGTTTTAGCATTTGCCTTAAATTCACCGTTATCGCCACTTACGATACCACGTTCAGCTAGTTTAGTGATAAAGCTATTATATTGATTGTTTGCAATGTCCGTTAAATCAACATTCGCAGGTACTACCACTAATTCTCCGGCTTTATATAATTGGGCAATTACTTTACCATTTTTAACAGTATAAGCAACTGTTTCTAAACCATTTGCTGTACGAATCTTTAAAATACCATTAATTTTTTCTAACGGTAATGTGATTGTTGCCGCTACTTTATTATTTAAGTCTGTAGAAGTGATCACTAAATTTCCAGTTTCATTGTATTCAACTGCTACTGTAGCGTTTGAAGGTGCTTTAATTTCAACATCTACAGGAACATTAGGTGTTGTTGTTGGTTTTTCAACGTCACTACCGCTTTCATTGTCTGTAGATGGAGTTGATGTACTACCATTATTACTTCCATTGTCTGTAGATGGAGTTGATGTACTACCATTACTACTTCCATTGTCTGTAGATGGAGTTGATGTGTTACCATTACTACTTCCATTGTCTGTTGGCGGTGTTGTTATGCTACCATTGCCATTGTCTGTTGGCGGTGTTGTTGTGCTACCATTGCCATTGTCTGTTGGCGGTGTTGTTGTGCTACCATTGCCATTTCCATTGTCTGTAGGTGGTGTAACTTCGCCTTCCTCACCATCACCATTGTCTGTAGGCGGTGTAACTTCGCCTTCTTCACCGTCA
>DEQI01000011.1:0-4204 GCA_002360295.1 Planococcaceae bacterium UBA3370 | reverse complement strand
CGTCACCATTGTCTGTAGGTGGTGTAACTTCACCTTCCTCACCATCACCATTGTCTGTAGGCGGTGTAACTTCACCTTCTTCACCGTCACCATTGCCAGGTGGTGTAGTTTCACCTTCTTCACCGTCACCATTGCCAGGTGGTGTAGTTTCACCTTCTTCTCCAGCTAATACAGTATCTTTTTGAGCTAAAAATAATTCAATAGCTTTTTGTTTAATTAAGTCCGTTGAAACTGATTCGATAGCATTTAATATTGATTCTTCCGTATCTGTATCAGATGATGAAGTATAAGTTAGAATTTGGTTATAGATTGTATGCAGATTTGCATAATCATTCAGGATAAGTTGTTGAGTTTGAGCCGTTTCAGTCTTTTTGAAACTTTCAATCAATTTTGTTGATGCTAATTCAAATTCATTACCTTGTCCATTTACTGCTAAATCATCAAGGTTCACAGACGCTAGTAATTGTGATAAATTGCCTAACACACCGTTATCATGGTCTGTAACATATTGTTCGTACTGACTATTCAATGGGAATGTATAATCCCCATTTAGGTCAACTGTTACTTGTAGTTCTTTACTAATAATATATAAATCTTCGTAGCTTACAGTTTCACCATTTTCCAAAGTAATATGTTCAAGTCCAAAATCAACATTTTCATAGTAAGCATTTCCAACTGGATTAATTTGAGCATTTTCCGGTTGATTTAAGTCCATATAGCCAACCTTGTAAACTTGTTCTACTTTATCAAAATAAGCCATGTAAAGATGATTACCTACTACAGCCGTTTTGAAAATTTCAAAAGATTCTGTACTACGTGGGAATGAGTAACCACTAGATTTTGTTTCATTTTCAAAGATTACAATAGATTCATTATTTGGAGAGATAATTAAATCCCCATATACTCCACCACCAAAGTTAAGTGACTCATTGTTGTGTAACACATCATACGTTGTATCTGTTGCTGTTGGAAGTGTATCATGGTCACGTTTATGACTATCTTCACCTGCGATATCGCTAAATAAGAAGTAAGAAGTATTTACTTCTAATGAATTTTCCCCGTTACGATCAATATTGCCCGCCGTAGCATCAGTGTTGTACCATTGGTTATTAATCTCAACTAAGTTCCAAGCATGGCGAATAGTTTCCCCATCTTTAATAAGCTCGCCTGTTACATATTTCATATTAAAGCCTAATTTTTTACCAATTTCACTGTAAAGGTAAGCAAACGCTTCACAAACTGCTTGATTTTCCATAATTAATGCTGATGGAGAACCCGATGGAATGCTTGTATCGCTACCGTATAAAGTAGTTTGTGATAAGTATGAGTAAACAGCAAATAACTTTTCATGTTCTGTTTGGAAGTTACTGTTGATATATGATGATACTTCTTCAATATATTGTTCTCGTGCATCAGCATAAGCATTTTTCTCTTCATACTGAGGTGTTAGAACCCATGTAATTTTACCATCTTCTGCGTCGATATAATGTAACTCATAACCAGCCATAATAGCTTTAGCATTCGAACCATGTTTTTCTAACTCTCGAATGATATCAACACTATCTAGTGCTTCTTTATTCGCAATTTTCATAGTGTCACCTTGTTCAACAATTACAATTGCACCTGAATGAGATTTAACGCCATTAGTAATAGCATTTACAATATCTTCTACTGTTGTTACTTCAATAGGAACTGTATTTTCAACAATATGCGTTAAGAAATCATCAGTATCATTTGGTGCGATATTTCCGATCTTTTGTTCTTCCAACGCTTCATCTCGAGTATAAGAAGGTGTTCCCACTATAACGGTTGCCGTATCTCCAGTTGTTACAGCTTGTGGTTCTACGTTTGGTGTATTTTCTAGATTATCATTTGTAGAAATAATTTCTTCTGCCCCTACTACTCCAGCCATACTTGATGTTGTGATTGCCGCTGCTACTACTGAAACTGATACTTTACCAATTAATTTACCATATCTATTCTTCATAATTACTACCTCTCTCTTTCAATATTAGTAATATTTTCATAATTTAGTATAACGAAAAAACTTCTAAAGGCATACCTAAACTTTAATTACCACGTCTTAATTAAGTGGTATAATACGCATGTAAAATATTTTCACGAATATTTTTCTAAAGTCGTGCATGTAGGAGTGCGCGACTTTTTATATTTTTCTAGCTTTCTTCAACGTAATGCTTTTTTCAATAATAATTTCATTATCGCTGAACTGTTGCATGAATACCTCTAATACATCATTCATGTTGACATTTTTCTGTATACAAGACTCTTTGAATCTTTCCTGTATAGCTTCTTCAATAGATGTATTAAAGCCCTTTCTCGCCAAACAACATCACCCCCTTGAATAAAATAAATAAGTTGTATTTATTTGGTATAACTATATATTACCAACACATCAACTACATGTCAACTACATTTTAACTATATTTCAACTACATGGTAAATTTGTTTTTGAATTGGTTTAATAACTTTTCTATAAGTCAAAAAAGTGTACTTATCTATATATTTAATAGATAAGTACACTTTTTAATTACATATTTCCAGTGTGTTTTAAAACGCCATGTAACATTTTCGCCATTTGACTTCGTGTTACATGACCTTGAGGATCAAACTTGTTCCCCGTTTTCCCTTGCACAATACCGAGCGTTTCTAATACACCTACGGCGCGTAAGGCATTTGCTGCAATGGCATGTGTATCTGTAAACGTTGGTACTTTTTCAAAGTTATCAGTCGTACTTGCTGTTGCATTCACAAGCACTGTTGATGTACCTGTATACTCAATCACTTTATTGAGCATAAGCGCGGCTTGTTGTCGTGTTACACTTGCATTCGGATTAAACTTCGTTGCACTTACTCCGCTAATAATACCGGCTTCATAAAGTGCTTGCACATCTTGTTCAAACCATTTCCCTTTTGTATCAGTGAATGGATTTTCACCTGTAGCTTCTAAACCAAGTGCGCGGGCAATCATGGCCGCAAATTGTGCACGTGTCACCTTTCCATTCGGATTATACTGTTCTGCTTTTGTTCCATAAACAATATGACGGCTTGCTAATTCCTCAATAGCACTTTTTGTATCCGTAAATTTACGAATGTCCTTAAAGGTAACACGCTGCTCCGAGAAGAAAAACTCGCCTGTTTGTTTCGTCGCAAAGGCAAAATGACCTCGTTTGTACGTATATGGCATTGCCTTATAAGTAGATTTTTCTGATTTTAATAAATATGAAATACGATGTTTTTTGGTTACTTTAATAGCTTTTTCAAAAGAAGTAAGCACGTTACCATCAGCAAGCACGATTAATTCATAGTGTTCATCCCCAACATGTTTCCAAAGTACTTCTAATTTATCTGCTGTAAAGTCTGAGTTCAAAGGTAGTTCGATTTTAATCCCATCCGCTTCAAATACGAACTCTTTTTCAGATGGATAATCCACTGTCCATTTAAAACCATCCTCTAGTTTTTCAACTGGATGAATCATTTCTTCTTTCGCTGTAGTGGAACCGCCATCAACCACTGGTATATCCACTTCGGTAGAAGGTAAATTATTCGAACCTTCATTTGTAGGTGGCGTGATTATAGGTCGCTCGATCACTGGTGGCTCTGTTACAGGTGGTGTAACGACTGGCGGCTCATATGGCTTCACCGGTGTTAAATCTGGCTCCCCATCATCTCCCACATCTGTAATGTCAATGTTTAAATAGCTAAGTAACAGTTCCTTATAGGCACCATCATAAATATTCACCACAACAAAATCTTTTGCTTTGAGTAAATTTTCTTCTGTTGGTTGAGCCATATAAGATTTCACCAAAACGAGTGCTTGAGCTGCATCATATAAATATTGTTCATGACTCACTTGTTCCGAATGATATGGAGACGATGTGAATTGAACCCCATCTAACGATGCAAGTAATAAGGAACGCACAAATGCTGTTTCAATACCAACTGTATCACTTGTAGTAACTTCTGCCGGTTCTACAACAAATGTAACGATTGTCGATAATAATTCTTCCGTTAGTTCGATAACTTGAACAGCTTGTTGGGTTTCCGCTAATACATAACCGTTCGGTAAAGTAGCGTAAACTTCTATTAAACCAAGTTCGATTTCTTCAAATGTTTGCGTATGGATGATGTCATTATTGGATGTGACATAATTCACCACATAGCTACCTACAGCTATTGTTTCTTT
>DEQI01000043.1 GCA_002360295.1 Planococcaceae bacterium UBA3370 | reverse complement strand
AGGCTGCAAATGCAGGTGGTGTAGCAGTTTCCGCTCTTGAAATGTCACAAAACTCTAGTCGAGGCTATTGGTCTTTCCAAGAAGTAGATGAAAAATTACATCAAATTATGAAATCGATCTACACAGAAAGTAAAGAAGCTGCAGAAAAGTATGGATATAGTGGTAATTTAGTTGTCGGTTCAAATATTGCCGGTTTCGTAAAAGTAGCTGAAGGTATGATTTCTGAAGGTGTATATTGATAAAGTTCGGAAATTTTAGATGATGACGTATAAGTCATCATCTTTTTTTGCAAAAAAATCTAAATTACGAACATTTACATCTTCACGGATGTATATCATTCGTGTTATAATGATAATGTAATTTAGGAATGGAGGGTTTATTGTGGAATTAGTTTATACAGGTAAAACAAAAAACGTATTCAAGTTAGAAGATGGTCACTACTTATTAAAATTTAAAGATGATGTGACAGGTGAAAATGGCGTTTTCGATCCAGGTGCAAATACTGTTGGTTTAACAATTGAAGGCGCTGGCTTAGCAGGATTACGTTTAACTTCGTTTTTCTATTCAAAACTAAACGATTTAAATGTTCCTACTCACTACGTTGACGCAAATTTTGAAGATGCAACAATGACAGTCAAACCTGCAACAGTGTTCGGCAATGGATTAGAAGTAATTTGCCGCTTTAAAGCTGTTGGCTCATTCCTTCGTCGATATGGTGCTTACGTACATGAAGGCCAAGATTTAGATTCTTTCGTGGAAGTAACAATCAAAGACGACGATCGTTTAGACCCACCTATTTCTGCTGATGCCCTTCATATGCTTGGTATTTTAACTCTTGAAGAATATGAAGTTTTGAAAAAGCGCACGATTGAAATTGCAAAATTCGTTGCAGCAGAGTTAGCCAAAAAAGGGTTAACATTATACGATATTAAATTAGAATTTGGTCGCGATGTTAATACGAATGAAATTTTATTAATTGATGAAATTTCAGGCGGTAATATGCGTGCATATAAAGGCGATACATATATCGAGCCTTTAGAACTTGAAAAAATGATGTTAGCTGAATAAAATACGTTGAACGAGCTGTTCTGTAATCATCAACTTACAGGACAGTTTTTTATATTGGGACTTATCTTTCTTACAATCTTTTCTTTCGTACCTACATAGTATCAATGCCATTCACTCTCTCCCCTTTTATTTATTTTATTCCACTAGCTCTACTTTATTTAGGTTTATTAAAGATCACTTTAGCGCTATCAAACTATCTTTATTTTTGCACTATTCGGTAAATAATGGTACAATTTACTTCGAATACCGTAATATAAGGAGGCTTTTTATGTCAATTGTAAAACGTAGTGAAGTAAATATTGAAGAAACTTGGAATTTAAACGATTTATTTGAAACAGAAGCTCAATTTGAACAAGCTATCAAGGAAGTAAAAGCAACAGCAGAAGCAATTGAAGAAACATATAAAGGGAAAATTACTGATGTATCGAGTGCAATCGATGTCATTGAGGCAATGTTAAAGCTTTATGAAAAAATAGTCCCAATTGGCACATATGCAAATTTAGCTCATAGTGTAGATCAAACAAGTAGCGAAGCACAAATGCGTGCTGCAAAAGTTGGACAAGTAACTTCGGCAATCGGTGCTCAAACTTCATTCATTCAAAGTGAACTTTTACAATTAGATGAAGCCACTTTAACTGCTGCTAGTGAACAAGCACCACAATATGAAAATTTCGTTCGTAAACTTTTAAAACAAAAACCACATCAGTTACATCCTGAGGCAGAAAAAGCGTTAGCAGCTTTCGGTACTACATTCAATGCGGCATATGGTTTATATAACACAACAAAGCTAGTTGATATGCAATTCCCGAACTTTGAAGTAGACGGAAAAAGTTATCCACTTAGCTACAATTTATTTGAAGGTGACTGGGAATTAGAAAATGATACAAACGTTCGTCGCGCAGCATTTGATGCTTTTTCTAGTAAACTACGTGAATATCAGCATACTACAGCAAAAGCTTATAATACACATATTACAATGGAAAAAACAGATGCAGACCTTCGTCAATATGATTCGATATTTGACTCGCTATTAGAAAACCAAGAAGTAGATCGTTCACTTTATGACCGTCAAATTAATCTTATTATGTCAGAGTTAGCACCACATATGCGCCGTTACGCAAAATTATTACAAAAAACACACGGCTTAGATAAAATGACATTTGCAGATTTAAAAATTTCATTAGACCCTTCCTATGAGCCAAAGATTACAGTGGAAGAATCACGTAAATACATGAAGGAAGGCTTAGCAGTAATGGGCGAAGATTATAGCAAAATGCTCGACCGCTCATTTGATGAACGTTGGATTGACTTTGCACAAAACGCCGGTAAATCAACGGGAGCATTCTGTTCTAGTCCTTATGGCTACCATCCATATGTTCTTATTTCATGGACTAGTCGTATGAATGAAGTATTTGTTTTAGCTCATGAACTTGGTCATGCTGGTCACTTCTATTTAGCAAATGAAGCACAAAATTATTTCAATGCTCGCCCTTCCCTCTACTTTATCGAGGCTCCGTCTACGATGAATGAAATGTTAATGGCGAATCATTTACTAAAAAATTCAACAGATACACGTTTTAAACGCTGGGTTATTTCGACTATTATTTCACGTACGTACTACCATAATTTCGTCACACATTTACTAGAAGCTGCTTACCAACGAAAAGTGTATGAAATTATTGATGCAGGTGGTTCAGTTAATGCACCAAAATTAAATGAATTAAAACGCGGAGTATTAGAAGAATTTTGGGGTGGCGAAGTGGAAATTATTGAAGGAGCAGAGCTAACTTGGATGCGCCAGCCACATTATTACATGGGCTTATATCCATACACATATTCTGCTGGTTTAACCATTTCAACACAAGTATCCAAACGAATTTTAAATGAAGGTGAAGAGGCTGTTGCAGATTGGATTAAAGTACTAAAAGCTGGTGGCACAAAAACACCAGTAGAGCTAGCGAAAATGGCTGGAGTCGATATTACAACTGAGCAGCCTTTACGCGATACAATCGCCTATATCGGTAGCTTAATAGATGAATTAGAAATATTAACAGAAGAACTTGAAGAAAACCCAATAGTAGCCAATTAATAAAACTAAGGTGTCTGGAAGTACATACTTTCAGACACCTCTGCTTTTCCTTAAAAATTCTCCGTTTAAAACTTCTTAACGAATGACAGCTTTAAATAACTGTTTCTTCATTTTGAATAGGCTGTTGGAATAATGCTGATACTCCAGTATCAATCGCGGCGCTTCCAACCGCTTTTGCTACGACACCCGCTACACGTTCATCAAGCGCTTTCGGTACGATAAAGTTCTCTGATAGCTCCTCATCCGATACTAGCGAAGCAATCGCATATACCGCCGCTAACTTCATATCCTCATTAATATCCGTCGCGCGAACATCTAATGCTCCACGGAAAATACCAGGGAATGCGAGAATATTGTTAATTTGGTTCGGGTAATCTGAGCGTCCTGTTCCTATAATACGTACTCCCCACGCAAGGGCATTCTCATACGTAATTTCTGGATTAGGATTCGCTAATGCAAATACAATTGGATCTGCATTCATTGATTTAATATGCTCTTCCGTTAAAATATTGGCTGCAGATACTCCAATAAATACATCTGCCCCATGTAATGCATCCGATAAGTTTCCACTTATTTGGTCTGGATTAGTTAAATGCGCAATTCCTTCTTTTATTGAATTCATACCCGTAGGACGACCTTTATAAATAATTCCTGTCGTGTCACACATTAAAATATTTTTATAACCCATTTGGATTAAAATTCGTAATATAGCGATACCAGCAGCACCGGCACCGTTAATGACAATTTTGATGTCCTGTACTTCTTTATTGACTATTTTCAGGGCATTCATTAGGCCTGCAGCCACGACAATTGCCGTGCCATGTTGGTCATCGTGAAATACTGGTATGCCACATTCTGCGCGAAGTCTATCTTCAATCTCGAAGCAACGAGGGGCAGAAATATCTTCTAAATTAATCCCTCCAAATGTAGGGGCAATCATTTTAACTGTTTGCACGATTTCATCAACATTTTTTGTGTTTAAGCAAATAGGTACTGCGTCGACATTACCAAAGCGTTTCAATAGAAGAGCTTTCCCTTCCATAACTGGTAATGCCGCTTCAGGACCGATGTCACCTAAACCTAGCACAGCTGTTCCATCTGTAATAACAGCTACTAAATTGCCTTTCATCGTATAGTCGTAAACTAATGATTGATTTTTCTCAATTTCTAAACAAGGCGCTGCTACACCAGGTGAATACGCTAAGCTTAAGTCATACGTATCTTCTAATGGTACCTTAGCTTTGACTTCCATCTTCCCGCCGTACAACCCGTGCATTTCTAGCGACTTTTTCATAATATCCATTTCTAATGTCCCACCCTCTCCAAGAACGTAATTCTCTATATATTCCAGTATCATATTGCTTCACTGTATTAAAGTCAACAATAATATTAATTATTTCAATTAATATTCGATAAATCCTTATTTAATCCCGTTTTTTATCAAAAGTTCAGTATTTCACATACTAAAAAAGAAACTTTTACGGTCATATTTTACTATATCAATATAACTTTAGAGAACGCTTTCTTTTTTTAAAAGCTGCTATATCAAAAGAAACTTTGTGAATAAGTACACGTTTCATTTTATTACACTAAATATGAATGATTTCACAAACTTTTCTACTTGTGTAACTCTGTAAAATCAACATTTGTCACAGTTTTTTCACTTTTTTTTAGTTCTAAAAATGCTCATTTTTTCACAAGCAACTGTTGCATTCCAATTGTTTTTAAAATAGTGTAAAGTTGGTACATAGAGAGAAAGAAGGGATTTTATGCTAATACTTTTATTTATCATTGGTCTATTTGGAAATTTGATTGGTACACTGGCTGGTGGTGGCGGTCTTATTACACTGCCTACCATGCTCCTTTTCGGAATGCCAGTCCATTCTGCTATTGGAGCAAACAAAGTGTCTAATACAATCAGTACATTATCTAACTTTTACACCGCATTTCGTCGCAAGGAAATTACGATTTTAGAGGCACGCCCTATCGTTTTACTATGTTTTATTGGTGGATTATTTGGCGGTTTAATCGCATCTCTATTTTCAGGTGAAACATTAACTATAATCGCTTTATGTCTTCTGATTTTTGCCTTTATCCTATCTTTTTTAGGGAAGACGGATTTTGGGGAGAATGTAACGTTTGAACTTAAAAAGAGAACACGTGCACTCTTATTTAGTGTCGGCATTTATGATGGTTTGTTTGGTCCTGGTAGCGGGACATTGCTGCTTTATATTTACGCACACGAAAAAATAAGCTATATGAAAGCAGTTGTTCTTGGGCGGGTCGGTATTTTTGCTACTTGTTTTGGTGCGGCTATTGTTTATGTCCTATCAGGTCAAATTTTATGGGTAGAAACATTATTTTTAATGTTGGGCTCCATTATTGGCTCACAAATCGGCATTGTTGTCGCAAGGAAAATTAATAATCAACATGCCAAGCTATTGCTTCGCCTTATTACGGCTATTTTAATCGTTCAACTGACTGTAGACTTAGTAGTGTTTTCATAAGTTAGTTCATTGTTGTCTTTTACACTATAAACGAAGGTGGGCTTAGTAATGAGTGATCAAGAGAATGATAAAGAAGAACAATTAACAGAAGAAGAATTCCTTGAGCTTGTTTTAACTGAGCAACAAAAAGCACTGGAGGAAGATCGAGAACGACGTTTAAGAGGAACAAGTAAAACGAGAAAACCGCGCTTTACTATTCGTCTTATCATGTACATAATGGCTCTCGTACTATTTTTCAATACGTTTGCCATCATTTTTCAAATTTATTCGTTTCCAGCTATTGAGTTTATTCAAGTATCTACAAAACTATCAAAGAAAGACCATATAAAGGAATTTAAAAAAGCGGTCGTAGTTGTATCAACAGGAGAAAGTAAAGGAACAGGCTTTGCCATTTCATCTGATGGTTACATCGTGACAAATGAACACGTTATTGATGATGCACTATCCTTAACTGTTACTTTTCCGGAAGATGGCATATATGAAGCCGAAGTGATTTCAAGTGACCCATCTGTTGATTTAGCCGTTTTAAAAATTCAAGCGAGTAATGTACCTCACTTACAGCTTTCAAATTCATTAACGTTGCAAGAGAAAGAGCATGTTTACTTTATTGGTAATCCACTTTATTTCACAGGAATTGCGAATGAAGGAACATTGCTCGACTATACTGTCCCGGGTGATTGGGAAAAACCCGTTAGAATGATGCAGGCACCAGTTTATAAAGGGAATAGCGGTAGCCCTGTTATATCCGAAGAAGGTGAAGTAGTTGGCATCGTTTTTGCCACAATGAAGGATAAAACAGAGGGTAAAGTAGGTTTATTTGTACCTATCGATTATTTACATGAATTGTTAGCAAAGAGCAACTAAAATAAAGCCA
>DEQI01000129.1:220-7640 GCA_002360295.1 Planococcaceae bacterium UBA3370 | reverse complement strand
GTTTGGGTGTTGTAAAAGTGAGCAGAAAATATTGAAGCTTATAAAAACCACATGATAGCGTTGGTTTAATCGTAATGGATTTCTTTGTATTACATACGAAGGAGAGTAGGAGTTTCAAAAAAGATTATTTTTACTTGTTTTCGATGTCAATTAGCGATATTCTATGTCTCCATTTAAGTAGAATTTTTAGTAATATTCTCTTCTTTTTATCACTACTGCTATTTGAAGGACGTAGAAATTAAATGAAAAAGAATCATTTTTGGGTGAAATTGCATTTGAAACCTTTTCCAATAATTAGTCGTATATGAATAAAGGATATTTTGGAGGGGTTTACATGACAAATGAAAACATGCAATGCCCGAAATGTGGTTGTACAGAAATTGGTTACGGTAAGCAGAGTGGTTATGCAACTGTGAATGCTAATGGCAAGTTAAGCTTTGGCAGTCCTATGATGTTTGTTATTTGCACAGACTGTGGATACATATTGGAAAGCTATGTCACAAAGCCAAATAGGTTTAAAGGAACAACCAAGTATTAAAAACAAATCAATATAACTATAGTTAAAATCGAATGGCAAAGGGATGCAAATAGCTAATATATTGTTTGTTTACTAGATTAAGTATCGATAACTAGTCAAACTATTATTCTATAGTAAAATAATAGTACAAAAGCTTTTAGGTAGGAGGAACCTTCAATGCAAAAGACTTGTAAAAATACGAAGAAACAGCTGATGGTAGTAGGTGGGATTGGCCTTTTAGTAGCCGGTCTACTTGATATTAAATATAAAGGATTAGTATACCAAGCTATTCAAAAAGTGACTTGTATTAATAAATAGCCATTAAAACTGTGCCTGTAAGCTGATAGGAGCTTGCAGGTTTTTTTATTTGCTATTACTAGTACTTACAATAGTGAATGAATGACACCTGTCATCAAGAAGCTTTGACTCCTATGAATGTGTTTAGCGGGACTTCATCTATATCATTTAATTATAAGAAATTAAAGAAAGAGTGAGATGAAGAATGACAAATAATCAGCGCTTACCGTTCATTGACGTGTTAAGGGGTTTTGCCGTTTTAGGTACATTAGGTACAAATATTTGGATCTTTGCTTATTTTGGGGATTTATCGTATATAACGACAAGTAATTATTTAGGCTTATGGTCATTCAATGATTTTTTACGAATGGTCGTTTTATTTTTTGTAAATGGCAAGCTACTGGGGCTTTTAACCATTATGTTTGGAGTAGGATTGGAATTAAAATACCAGAAAACGATAAGAAAAGGGAATCCTTGGCCAGGTGTATACATTTGGACTTGCATATTTTTATTCTTAGAAGGGTTAATTCATTTTACATTAGTAATGGAATATGACATTTTAATGAGTTATGCCGTGACGGCAATTATTGTTTCCTTTATTTTAAAGGCAGGTAATAAAGCTATGAACGTTGCTTTATATCTAATTGGTGGTTTTCATGTACTGATTATAATACTTATATTAGTTGTAGCATTATTAGGTGCTGATATGTCTGTTACTAGCCCTTTTGTTTCAATTTATCAAAATGGGACTTGGTTCGGACAAATCCAAAATCGTTTAATGTATTTTCCCTATTTTAGAACAGAGGCTATTTTTATTATTCCAATGAATATTTTTCTTTTTTTACTTGGTGTAAAACTGATGCGCAACGGCGTATTTGCTCAAAGTGAAAATGGTCGTAAAAAGCGCAATAGATTAGCTCTTACTGGTATTTTTATTGGTGTACCACTCAACTTGCTAATCTTTATTCCAGGAGGTGCGTTTGATCTTCCTGTTCGTTATTTGTTTGCACCAATAATGACACTTGGTTATATTGGGATTTTAGGTGAATTAATAGAATATAAGAAAGTAGATTGGCTCTGGAAGCGTTTGGAGGTAGTTGGTAAAATATCGTTAAGTTGTTATGTTTTTCAAAATGTTTTGGCATCTATTATTTTTTATGGTTGGGGTTTTGGCTTTGGTGGGAAGTTGAATAGCATTGAAATTATTGCGGTGTGGCTATTCCTGTCACTACTACAAATAGCCTTTGCAAAAATGTGTATAAAACATTTTCATACTGGACCTTTAGAATGGCTTCGTAAAAGGACAATTCAAGCTGTAACTTCAAAATAATTAATAAGGCTGGTGTACAAGATAAAAATTTATCCAAAAGATCAAGCAAAGCAATATTTAATAATCGATGTAGTGTCCATCATTTTTTTAGTTTCAATGGTACTTAGTTCAATATCGGATTTATCTTTTATTGCTAAAATCATCATTATTCTCTTATTTCTCATAGCATTTTACTTTGCCCTTTGGTATCGAGATTGGCGGCTTCTTTTGGCAACATTAACAGGCTTTATTCTTATTACAGTATTGGGGATTTATGAAGGGTCCGTTATGTTAGTTTTCGGTTTTGTGTTTGCGGATACGATCGGTAGAGCAAAGAATAAATGGTATATCGCATCTGCCATGATGATGATTGCGCTTATGTTTATTATTGTTTTATGGATTGAAATGGGAGTGCTATTTAAAATACCACCATATTTAATACCCATTATGATCATTCAATTAGTCTTTCCTGTGCTCATATACTTTATTGAAAAGACAAAGAACTTACAAAGTGAGCTAGCGGAAGTAAATACACAACTAGTTCAGCAGGAAGAAAGACAACGTATTGCAAGAGATCTTCACGATACCATTGGCCATACACTAACAATGATAAAATTAAAAACAGAGTTAACAACCAAATTAGTTGATAAAGATCCAAATAAAGTGAAGGATGAGTTGAACGATATATTAAGTACAACACGTACAGCGTTAAAACAAGTAAGAGAATTAGTATCAGATATGAATTTTATATCGTTAGAAAAGGAGTTATTGCACTGTAAAAAATCATTACAGAGTGCAAATATTTTAGTAGAAATAAAAAATAAATGTTCGCAGGTACTGTTATCGAGCGTAGAAGAAACGATGCTTTCCTTATGTGTCAGGGAAGCAACGACAAATATTTTAAAACATAGTCAGGCAAAGAATTGTATGATCGCAATTGAATGCATTAACAATCTGTATAATATCAAAATAATAGATGACGGAGTAGGGTTAGAAAACAAAGGTCTAGGAAATGGACTATCTTCTATACGAGAAAGAATGACTAATGTTCAAGGAACAGCCTCTTTTGAAACGAATCTTACTGGCGGTTTCGTTGTTGCGCTACAGCTACCTATTAAACGCTATTAGAAAGGAGCATATTTCATGATACGAGTACTTATAGCAGAAGATCAACAAATGCTACGCGGTGCCTTAACGTCTTTGCTTTCTTTTGAGCCTGATATTCACGTAATTGCTGAAGTTTCGGATGGTCAAAAAGCATGGGAATATATCCAACGTGATTTACCGGACGTTTGTATTTTAGATATTGAAATGCCAAATCTTACTGGACTTGAATTAGCTGAAAAAATTAAAAGCGCTCAATTACTTTGTAAAGTAATGATTGTAACGACGTTTGCCCGTCCAGGATATTTGCAAAAAGCAATGGATTACGAAGTGAGTGGTTATTTATTGAAGGATGAACCGATAGATATGCTAATAAATGCGATAAGGAAAATAGTTGAAGGAGAGAAAGTGGTAAGTAAAGATTTGGCAGCTACTTTATTTATGAAAGACCAAAATCCATTAAATGAACGGGAGATTGCTGTATTACAACTGGTTAAACAAGGTTTATCGACAAGTGAAATCAGCAAAAAGTTATTTTTAACAAAAGGGACTATTCGCAACTATTTATCAATAGTCATTCAAAAACTACATGTAGAATCTAGGCAGCAAGCAGTCAGGGTTGCAACTGAAAAGGGATGGATTTAAAAATGTTTCAAATACCCTTAACGATTTTTAAAAAACAGCGGTCCAAAAGTGAAGGAAAAACTTTCTTTAGGACAGCTGTTTAACTATATTAAGCCATTACTCTCGTTGTCGCACCGATCACAGCGAGAATTTCTTCTGCCACATGATGAGCAAGTTCGAGTTGTGATGTGAATCCGACGCATGAACAGTTCATTTCTCCTAAAATATAAGTATCTGCACCGTTAGCATCTGTATCTAAAATGAAATCAGCTGTCCAAATTAACGGTAAATCATAGCCACCAAGTAGCGCTGTAACTTCAGGTAACTGACTTAAGAAACTCGAAACAAGTGCTTCCCATTCCTCTGGTTGATCATAGCGATAGTGTGCGCCCGAAAATAATGTTGCACTAAATGCATCTGCTACATCAGCTGGTTTTTTATGTACAACATTTACTGGTTTATCACGTAGCATGAGTAAACGAATTTCGCCTTCTTTAATGCGAGGTAAAAAGGGCATATCCACAAGCATGCCATTGTCTCCAACGATATATTGTTCACAAAATGTCATAAAAGCCCCGAGTTCATGGTATTCTACATGGTTGTCTTTTGCCTCTGTACATTTAATTTTGGCTGTTAAAGGCACTGTTTCAGTATCAGCTAGTTCATCTACCAGTTCAACACGCCAAATCCCTTCCCCTGTAGAGCCGCGATTTTGCTTTAATACGCGAACACCTTGTGCTAGAGATGACGGGAAATTTGCTTTAAATTCGTCGGTTGTATAATAAGCAAATGTATTGTCAGGAACAAGTGTTGTGTGGCGCAATTTCACTAGTGCATCTTTCGCACCGTAGCCAATCATCGCATCCGGATGAGGCATACCAATCACACCTGATGCACATAGCTCGCGCAGCATGTCGAAATACTCAGCTTCATGCTTCAGGTTTCCTGGGTTAATTCGAGAAACGTATGCAACTGCATTATTTTTCACATAATTGAATATCTCATCGCGCTTTTCTAGTTCAAAAAAGATAACTTCTGCATCCTGTCCTCGTTGTTTTAACGCATCGACCATAGGCATCGTATCTTCTCGATAGCCATTTGGTCCTTTATCGCTTCCGCCTTGTACTTCAAAAAATACAACTTTATTACTCATGAGAACTACTCCTTTCGAATGATGATTATAAAAATATCATAACTGTATATTAAGAAAATCATAGTCCTAAAATGTAAACAAATTGTTAACGATTTTTCTGTTAAAACAACGGTAAATACTCGCGATTTATTGATATTGCTTTAAGAATAATGTCAGAGCGAATTTATGGGCTATCACCTGTCACAAAATAAAAAGAAGTCACTCTTTAGTCCTATCCGGACCAGAATGACTTCCATGTTATTTTCTAGCTAATATTGTATTTGGGAAAAGTAGGAGTGAAGTCCCCTAGAGAGAAACAGTTATTACATACCAATTGGAACTATTCCTTAGCTGTAACAATGGCATAGCGTTCCCATTTACGGCTCTTCCAACGAATGATAACCAGTATAGCACGTAGCCATTCGTCTGCTGAAATCGCAAGCCATACACCAATAAGACCGAGATCCAGCACAAAAACTAAGAAGTAGCCAAGAGGTAAACTCATACAAATCATCGAGATAAAGCCGATTTTCACAGGGAAACGGGCATCTCCAGCCGCACGTAAACTGTTAATAATCGTAATATTAATTGTTCGTCCTGTTTCTAGTAGAACACTTAACAGCAGAACGGATGCACCAATTTTTATGATTTCAGGATTATCTGTAAATACCCCGATTAATGATTTACGGAATAGTGTCACAAGTATAACCATCACAAAGGTGAACACTAAGGCGGCTTTGACACTAAACCATACACGTTTATAGGCAATCTCTTGTTCACCTGCACCAACGTGACGACCGATTAAAATGGCTGTTCCCATTCCTATCGCCATCGCAAATAAATACGTAAACATCGATATATTCACAGCGTATTGACGTGCAGCAAGTGATTCTGCTCCTATATATGTGACATAATACAAAAAGACAATTTGGCAAGTTTGATATAGCACTTGCTCTAAAGCGGAAGGAATACCGATTTGTAGTATTTTGCGAATATAATCTTTGGAAAAAGTATAGTAGTATTGCAATTTCACACGTACTTCAAGTGCTTGATAGAGTAGCCAGAAGAATACAATAGCAGCAAGCGCGCGGCTAATAACCGATGATATAGCTGCTCCTTCTACTCCTAGTGCAGGGGCCCCGAACTTACCAAATATTAAAATATAGTTCAAGATTAAGTGCACAATATTCATACCCAGTGACACGTACATCGTTTGCTTCGTCCAACCGTTTACACGAATAATGGCTGCCAAAGAATTAATGATGGCCTGTAAGAATATAAATCCTCCGACAATGGCTAGATAGCTTTGTGCAAACTGAAGCACATCACCTTCTAAATGCATCATCGTCATTATTTTATTGGAGAATACAATAAAAATAATACTCATTCCTAAACCGACAAAGAAGTTTAGTGAAACCGCTAGCGCTGAAATTTTAGAAGCTTCTTCAGCACGTTTGGAACCTAAATATTGTGAAACGACAATGGATGCCCCAGAGCCGACAACTCCTAATATTAATATCGCTATTTGAATATATTGATTGGCTGCTCCAACACCTGCAACTGCATGATCCGATACGGCACTGAGCATAAACGTATCGGCAAGACCCATTAACATAAATAAAAACAGCTCTAAAAACAGTGGCCAAGTTAGTCGAAACAAGCTTAACTCTTCATTTTTCTTCGTCATAACATGCCTCATTTCTTTAATCATTAGAAAAGCACCATGTATCGTACCATATTATTCAGTAAAAGTAGAGTATTTATTTCGTATTTCGAATAAGATATTACCCATTAAATTAGTAAAAGTGTGTTTTAAAGAGCGTGTATTTGTAACAAAAGGGATTGTTTTACGACTAATTGTACAAGAGAGGGGATATCAATGAAGTGGTTAAGTAGTATAGTACTTGTCCTATTACTGGTCGGATGCGGTGCAGAAAATAGTGAAAATGAACATGTAAATAATGAGAAGGTAGATAATATAGTAGCGCAGGAAATGAGTAAGGCACCATTTACATTACGACTAATCAGTGAAAAAGCGCAGTATCGTGTAGGGGAACCATTAGCCATTCAAGCTGAACTACTATATGAAGGAGAAGATGAAGCTATTCATATTGGTCATGGTGGATCATGGATTTGGCTCGGAACAACAAATTTAACGAAAGACTATCAATTTGGTGCTGCAATGAATGAACCGTATATCATATCGACGTTAAAGAAGGGGGAAGCATTAGTAGCACCTTATCGTTTCTCTGGCGGCACATACTATGAAGGAATGAGTGGTAACGCTTATTCTGAGGATCTATTTGAACAAATGGCTTCGATGGAGTTTCCGCCTGGACAATACCGTATAGACGGGCGAACAGATTTTGTAATAGAAGGCAAACAAGGAGAAAAATACGTTTTAGAAGCACATATTATTTTTGAAGTGGTGGAGTAA
>DEQI01000129.1:0-137 GCA_002360295.1 Planococcaceae bacterium UBA3370 | reverse complement strand
GCTAAAACACGAAAGGTATCACTATTAAATTCACAGTATATGCGAATTGACAACATTAAGAGAATAGACATGATTTTATACACACTAAATAGTAAGCGATAATCGTGGAAATGTTGATGTATCAAGTGTTGCGCTGC
>DEQI01000235.1 GCA_002360295.1 Planococcaceae bacterium UBA3370 | reverse complement strand
CCGTATGAAAGTCCGCTGCAACCGCCACCTTTAACTGCGACGCGTAAATAGGAACCTTCTTCTTCGTTATGTGTCATCATCTCTTTTACTTGAAATGCTGCTGCTTCTGTCAATTCGATTACTTTTTTTGCATTCATCACAGTCACCTTCCTTCTATTTTAATAATATCAGTAGTGTTTAATAGTTGACAACAAAACTGCCTTCAAATGTTCCGTATTTCGCGATTGATTTTTTTTATTGAATGTTATAATTATCCTATACATATAGAAGCGAGGACTGATTTTATGGAGTTATCACCGTTTTATGAAAAAAAGGTAGACTGTTTGCACTGTAAAAAAAGCTTTCCAACTCTTAAAGTTCGGTCAAAATTCATAAAAATAAAAGATACAGAGAGCGACTTCCAGCCTATTTATGCAGAGGGTGATGTGAATGCATTATATTATAATGTGTTTGTCTGTGAGCATTGTGGCTTTTCATTTACGGAGGATTTTTCTAAATATTTTGCACCCGGCCTAAGCGAAGCAATTGATGAGCAAATTACAAAAAAATGGGTTCATCATAACTTTAACGGTGAGCGTACGGTGTTTCAAGCACTTCAAGCTTATAAATTAGCTTGGTTATGTGGCACGATTAAAAAAGAAAAATTCGTAGCTCTAGCTGGCCTAACATTGCGGATTGGATGGATTTATCGATCATTAAACAATAGTGGGCAGGAAAATCGCTTTTTACATATCGCGCGTGATTTATATATGGAGTCTTATTCAAATGAAGATTACGCTAATACACAAATGTCCGATGTCCGAATTATGTATTTAATTGGGGAACTGTCTCGCCGAATTGGTGATTTTGAAATGGCTACTCGCTTCTTCTCAAAAGTTATCGAAATTCAGCGCAACGGAGGGGAAGCAAAGTTAGTCGAAATGGCAAAAGAGCAATGGGAAATTATTCGTGCTAATCGTAGTAAAGTAGATAGCTAAATAGAAAGGCGTCCTGAAATTTTGAGGACGCCTTCTATTTCTTATAAAAGATAAGAAAGTATATATTTCTCGAGTATGAGCATTGTCTAGCTTCAGCGCCCAGCCCCTCGAGGTCGCTTCAGTCCCTTTATCGAAAGCTGGAAAAATGCTTTCAATTAAGGGCCTTCCAGCGCTTGTCGGGGCTAAACAGGGCGCTTGCGCTTTTCTCATTAATTGTCTAGCTTCAGCGCCCAGCCCCTCGAGGTCACTTCAGTCCCTTTATCAAAAGCTGGGAAAATGGTTTCAATTAAGGGGCCTTCCAGCGCTTGTCGGGGCTAAACAGGGCGCTTGTGCTTTTCTCATTAAAATACTTGTTCTACTTCTATAATACCAGGAACTTCCTCTAAAAGAGCGCGTTCGATACCAGCTTTTAATGTAATTGTAGAGCTCGGGCAGCTACCGCATGCACCAAGTAGGCGTAATTTTACAATACCATCCTCAACATCTACTAATTCACAATCCCCGCCATCACGTAATAAAAATGGACGTAATTTATCTAAAACTTCTTGTACTTGTTCACGTTGTTCTAATTCTGTCATTTTCCTCGACTCCTTTCACTAAAATTATTATAATGTGAAGAAGTGAAAAAAGCCAATATAGAGTTAAGAAAGGATGAAATTAGAATGACAACACCGAAAGCAATGATTGAAGTTTATGGGGCAAATATTATTTGCGCGAGTTGTGTGAATGCACCATCATCAAAAGATACATATGAATGGCTACAAGCTGCGATAGACCGCAAATATCCAGAGCAACCGTATACTATTCGTTATATCGATATTGAATCTACATTAGAAAATGAACGTGATCAAGACTATGCTAATCGGATCAATGAGGATGAATTTTTTTATCCGCTCGTATTAATTAATGATGAAGTTGTTGGGGAAGGCTATGTGCAAATTAAGCCTGTATTTGAAGCACTTGAAAAGTTAGGCTACACTGCTGCACTTTAATAGATTGTGAGCCTAATATATAAGGGTGCTCAGGAATTTCTCCCAAGACACCCTTTTGGTCATTTACTTATTATTATTTTGATATTTATACATCCACAATAAGCCCGATTTCATAAGGCGTGCAATTCGACCTGTTACCGTTGTATCTGCTAAATGCACGAAGCCTTGTTTCTTTCCGAGTGAACCCATGAAACCTTTTAATTTTATTGGTGGCATTGATTCTGGAAGTGGCGTACCATTCCAACGAGAACGCAATACTTTTACTACACGCTCGCCTTGTTCTTCAGCTAGCTGTGCTGTTGGAGGTAAATCCGAGGATGCACAGTCACCTATAACGAAAATATGTTCATCATTTGGTAAATGGAAATATTCATTAACAATTGGTCGACCAAATTTATCTTTCTCTACATCCAAATCACGTACCATTTTAACTGGCTGGACACCAGCAGTCCAAACAATAGCATCTGCTTCAATTATTTGGTCATGGTTATATAAACGCCCTTCTTCAACACGTGTAATATTCGACTCGGCAATTACATCTACATCGTGTTTCTCAAACCATTGTTTAATATAACCACTTAATTTTTCAGGGAAATCACGTAAAATGCGATGAGAACGGTCAAATAATTTTATTTTTAAATCAGCACGACTTTCACGAAGTTCACTAGCCAGTTCAATTCCTGACAAACCTGCACCCACGATGGCAACGGTTGAACCTGGTGCTAAGCTACATAAACCATCAAATGTTCGACGAGATTTAGCAATGGTTTGGATACTGTATGTATGTTCATCTGCCCCAGGTACACCATGATATTTATCCTCACAGCCAAGAGCAATGACTAATTCATCATACTGGATTGTTTGGCCATCTTCTAAATAAACAACCTTTTCCTTACAATCGACTCTAGTAATCTCCCCATAAACTTTTGATAATCGATCATGTTCCGGAAATGCTACACGTATTTCTTTGTCTGTTGAAGTCCCTGCAGCCAAAGCATAAAATTCTGTTTTTAAACTATGGAATGGTGCACGGTCAATTAAAATAATTTCAGTGTCTAATGGCAAATTGTTTGGTAATAAGCGTAGAAGCACACGCATATTTCCGTAGCCCCCACCTAATAATACTAATTTCTTCATATTACTCTCCTTCAGCTGCTAACAATCAGTATGCTCAAATGATTGTTAGTGAATTCATTCAAATATGTTCACAAAGTATCCATAAATGAGTATAGCTCATTGTGATATGTTTCACAATACATTATCAAAAATTTTGTGAATCTTTTCACAAAATACTGTAATTGACGTGATGAAAAAAACAGAGTAGCATGACAAAGGAGTGAGGTGACCTGTTGTGAACCCAATGGTTGAATTTTGCATTAGTAATTTAGCAAATGGTGCACAAGAAACATATGAGGCGCTAGAAAAGGATCCAAATATTGATGTTCTTGAGTACGGCTGCTTAAGTTTTTGTACGAAATGTGCTAATTCGTTTTATGCACTTGTAAATGGCGATATAGTAGAAGCCGATTCTCCGGGTGAATTAACGAAAAAAATAGTTGATTATATCGAAGAAAACCCGATGTGGTAGTATGTACAGAGTCTTTTTCTAGTAAATTGCATGAGGAAGAGATCTAGAAAACTATAGGGGGTGACCAATAAGTAATCACTTTTGGTCACCCCCTATTCTTCACTTTAAATTTCAGACAGGCTTTCTACCGTATATGTAGGCTGTAATATTTGCTGCATTACGACCTCTCGCCTAGTTACCCCTGTATTCACGTGAATCGTATCGCAGCCGAAATGGATACCACATAAAATGTCAGTATGATAATTATCACCAATCATCACCATGTCACTTTTTTCAAAGCCGTACTGTTCTGCTATCACTTCGAGCACTACTGGTGATGGTTTTCCGATATACAAAGGCTCCACCCCAGCTACATTTGCAACTAAATTGACAAATGACCCATTGCCCGGCAAGAAGCCATGCTCAGTAGGAAATTTAATATCTTCGTTCGTACCGATTAAATGGGCCCCATTTTGGACAACCAAACATGCCTTCGCAATTTTCAAATAATCAATCGTTCGGTCAATACCCATTACAAGTACATCCACTTGCTCCTCATCGCTTACCGTGATTCCTTCAGCATGTAAGGCGGTTTTAATACCGTCTGCTCCTATCACTTGAACTTTAGCCTCATGATAATGCTGTGCTATATATTTCGCTGTTACAAGCGCGCTTGAATAAATATGCTCAACAGGTGCTTTTATTCCAATTGCAGCTAATGCCTGCTGCAATTGCTCTGGTGTTTTAGACGAATTATTCGTCACATAAAACGGCTCGATACCTACCTTTTGCAATTTATGGATCAATGAAATGGCAGCAGGTATACCTTCTTTACCTCGATAAACAGTACCATCTAAATCAAAGCAATACGCTTTATATTGCTTCATTTTGATTCCTCTGGTAAAAATGCTGATACGGGTCCGAGCTCATTCGTTACATAGGCATGTACTTTGCCAGAGAATAGTTTCATTGCTTGTAATGATGAAGTTAAAACTTCCACTACTTCAGCGTGATTAACTACAACAAACTCTCGTACGAGCATTTTACGCAAACCGACTACTGCTTTTAATGGCGCATCCATTTCAGGTGTGATTACTTTTTCATCGACTAAAATATCAATAATATCTTCGTAGCTACCTGGATCACGCATAATAAAGCCGTCAATCATTAAATTACCGACATCCATCATAGCTTCCATTACGTTATGCCCAATGCGCTCTAATGCAAGTGTCGTAATCGTATCTTTTAACCAATTTTCTTCATTCTCGAAAATAGTTAAAAGCTCGTCTAAATAATGTAAGTTTACTGTAATTTTATTTCTATCTACGAAGTACATAAAAAAAATCCCCCTAATGAATAAAAGTTGATACTGTTTTCTTATATATAGTAACATATTCTAGAGATGGGGAAGGAGATTGAACTGAGAATGGAAAGATTTTTCTTATATGATGACGTAGAAGATACAAAAACTCGCTTCGTAAGCTTTGCAGGTAAAACACAACGCTATGATTTAGCTATATTACAAAGCAGTCGTTTTTTTGGCAAAGTATTAGTTTTAGATATTCAGTTCGGTCGATTTGCGATAATTGGACCAGATGATGTGGAAGAACCAGGCTATTTAGAGCATGTATATAATCGATCAGAAGCAGAGACAGAAGATTTACGAGACTATTTAACTGAGCTATTAAGTTAATAAATTTAAAAAGCTATCTGGAAAAGTAAATTAAACTTTCCAGATAGCTTTTTCATGTGTGATGGATTCGAATGCTAATAATACTACTCATTCGGTTGCTCATTGTCTGTTTCAACCGTTCCTTCTTGCTGTTGAGGTGCGCGACCTGTTTTTCGAACGATGAAATACGCACAACCGAAGTTACAATATTCGAATAAATAATCCTCAAAAGTACTAATTTTCGTATCAAATGTTGATTTTTGATTTTTATCATCAAAAAATCCCTTTAAACGAAGCTGACCATAGCCCCAATCACCAACAATATAATCATACTTCGCTAAAATATCTGAATAACGGGCTACAAAGGCTTCTTCATTAAACCCCTCTC
>DEQI01000345.1:4042-8320 GCA_002360295.1 Planococcaceae bacterium UBA3370 | reverse complement strand
TTTAGAAATGTTGTCATATCAACGTTGATGCGATTAATATATATACTTTAAGTGCGAGTAATAAAAAAATTTGTAAAATTCATAATTGACAATTTGGAAATGCGTTGTTAAGATGAACGAGTTGTTAATTTGGAAAGCAAATATTCATTTAGGGTCTTTCCAGCAAATACTTTTTTGACCACTTTCATGAGAAAGTTAAGGCCATACGGACAGCCGGGTCAACTGCCGACTGGCAACGTCAAGTTGCTTTATTGATTGAGTTAGAAGCTCAAATTTTATAAGTTGGTTACTTTACAACCAGTGTATAAATTACACATCAACTTGTGAAACGGTCAATAAGAGTAGTAAAAGTAATTATTTGCTATATAGACTCTAAAAACCTATTCGGTTATGTATGAATATTGAAAAAGCTTCCTTCTTAGCCTAGCTATGATTGTATTTGCGCACGGTAAAAATTTCTATTATTTTTATTGTTGCACTTTTTCGAATATTGTTAATACATAGAAGCAAGTGATGGTGCTTATACCATTCGCTTGCTTCTTTTTGCGTTGTCAGAACATTTTCTTCAGCGACAATAGTAGCACTTGGATGGGGATGCACTTATTTATGGCAAATGGGAGATGAATGAAGTATGTACGAACAATTAGCGCAACATAATGCACCTATATACGATGCGTTGCAGGAATTAAAACAAAAGCGCATTGTCCCTTTTGATGTGCCGGGACATAAGCGTGGTCGCGGTAATCCTGAGCTAACGGCGTTTTTAGGTGAGCAGTGTGTAGGGGTAGACGTGAACTCGATGAAGCCGTTAGATAATTTATGTCACCCTGTGTCGGTCATAAAAGAGGCGGAAGAATTAGCTGCTGAAGCATTTGGTGCAGCACACGCCTTTTTTATGGTGAACGGTACAACTTCTGCGGTACAAGCAATGGTTTTAACTACATGTAAACGCGGAGATAAAATTATCCTTCCACGAAACGTTCATCGTAGTGTTATTAATGCGCTCGTTGTTTGTGGAGCAGAACCTGTTTATGTGAATCCAGATATGGATACTAGACTTGGCATTGCACTCGGAATGAAAATTTCGCAAGTAGAAAAAGCAATTAAAGAAAACCCAGATGCAAAAGCTATTTTAGTGAATAACCCGACATACTATGGGATTTGCTCTGACTTAAGTGGAATTGTCAAACTAGCCCATGAACATAACATGCTCGTTCTAGCGGATGAGGCTCACGGCACACATTTTTATTTTGGGAAAGATATGCCGATTTCTGCTATGGCAGCTGGAGCTGATATGGCAGCAGTTAGCATGCATAAATCAGGCGGAAGCTTAACACAAAGCTCATTTTTATTAATGGGTCCAGCTATTAATGCAGGCTATGCTCGTCAAATTGTGAATTTAACACAAACGACAAGTGGCTCGTATTTACTTTTAGCTAGCTTAGATTTATCTAGGCGAAACTTAGCTTTAAACGGTGAACAAATATTTGATCATGTAGTGAAGTTATCGCAATATGCTCGAGATGAAATTAACAAAATTGGCGATTATTATGCGTATTCAAAGGAGCTTATCAATGGCGACAGCATCTACGATTTTGATGCGACAAAGCTATCCGCACATACATTAGATATCGGTTTAGCGGGTATAGAAGTATACGATATTTTACGAGATGAATACGATATTCAAATTGAATTTGGTGATATTGGCAATGTTTTAGCATACGTATCTGTAGGGGATCGTGAGCGAGATGTAGAGCGATTGGTAAGTGCACTTGCGGAAATTAGACGTCGCTATAAAACAGATAAAGCAGGATTAATTACACAAGAATATATTGATCCTCAGGTGATCACAACACCACAATATGCGTTTTATGCAGATAAGGAGTCACTTCCTTTGCAAGAAACTGTTGGCCGTGTATGTAGTGAATTTGTGATGTGCTACCCTCCAGGTATTCCGATTTTAGCACCAGGCGAAAAAATTACCGAAGAAATTGTGCACTATATTGAGTATGCCAAAGAAAAGGATTGCACGATTATCGGACCGGAAGATTTAGAAATTGAACGACTCAATGTGTTGAAGGAGGTGCTGTAACATGGATTTATGGTTTAGTGAAAGGCATACCCCAAATGTCAAATTGTCAATAAAAGTGGATCGCCAATTATATAGTGCGCAAAGCGAATTTCAACGCATTGATATTTTTGAGTCAAAGGAATTTGGGCGTTTTTTAACATTAGATGGCTTTATGATGTTAACGGAAAAAGATGAATTTATTTATCATGAAATGATTACACATGTTCCGATGGCCGTACATCCAAACCCGAAAAAGATCTTAGTTATCGGAGCGGGTGACGGCGGCGTTATTAGAGAGCTTGTGCAATATCAGTCGGTTGAGCATATCGATTTAGTAGAAATCGATGAGATGGTAATCGATGTAGCGAAACAATATTTACCGCTAACAGCGTGTAAGCTAGATGATCCACGTGTCCATCTTCATATTGAAGACGGCTTGAAATATATTCGGTCATATGAAGACGAATACGATTTAATTATTGTTGATTCTACAGACCCGTTTGGACCGGGCGAAGGATTATTTACACGTGAATTTTACGGTAGCTGCTATAAAGCATTAAAGGATGACGGGATAATGGTCAATCAGCATGAGAGTCCTTTTTATGATGGGGATGTAGCTGCCATGCAAAGAGCACATCAACGAATTATTGAGTGCTTCCCGATTAGCCGGGTGTATCAAGCACATATTCCGACTTATCCGTCAGGGCATTGGCTATTTGGTTTTGCATCGAAAAAATATCACCCAGTCAAAGATATGAGTGCAAGTGTTTGGAAGGCGAATCATATTCCAACTAAATACTATAACGCCAATTTGCATAAAGGTGCTTTTTATTTACCGAATTATGTACAAACATTATTAACAGAAGTTGAAAATAAAGGAGACGAGTAAAATGGGGAAAGCGTTAATTATTGGTGCGGGTGGAGTAGCTTCAGTAGCCATTCACAAATGTGTTCAAAACAGTGAAGTATTTGAGGAAATTTGCATTGCAAGTCGTACGAAGTCAAAATGTGATGAATTAAAAGCTAAATTAGAAGGCAAAGGAACAAAGATTACAACTGCCCAAGTAGATGCAGACAATGTGGATGAATTAATCTCGTTAATCAACGAAGTACAACCGGATATCGTCATGAACTTAGCTTTACCATATCAAGATTTAACGATTATGGATGCGTGCTTAGCAACGAAAACACATTATATGGATACAGCAAACTATGAGCCGGAAGATACAGCAAAATTTGAATACAAGTGGCAATGGGAGTACCATGACCGCTTTAAAGAAGCTGGTATTACTGCATTATTAGGTTCTGGTTTTGACCCAGGTGTAACAGGTGTATTCACAGCCCATGCATTAAAGCACCATTTTGATGAAATTGAATATATCGATATTTTGGATTGCAACGGTGGTGACCATGGCTATCCATTTGCAACAAACTTCAACCCTGAAATTAATATCCGTGAAGTATCTGCAAACGGACGCTACTGGAAAGAAGGCGAGTGGATTGAAACGCAGCCAATGGAAATTAAACGTGTGTACAATTTCGATGAAGTGGGCGAAAAAGATATGTACTTGCTATACCATGAAGAGCTTGAATCACTGGCAAAAAATGTACCTGGCTTAAAACAAATTCGCTTCTTCATGACATTTGGCCAAAGCTATTTAACCCATTTAAAATGCTTAGAAAACGTTGGTATGACATCTATTGAGCCAATTATGTATGAAGGCAAGGAAATTATTCCATTACAATTTTTAAAAGCGGTTTTACCAGATCCAGCCTCACTTGGTCCACGTACGAAAGGAAAAACAAATATTGGCTGTATTTTCCGTGGTAAAAAGGATGGGAAAGCTAAAACATATTATGTATACAATGTGTGCGATCACGAAGCGTGCTATCAAGAAGTTGGTTCACAGGCAGTGTCCTATACAACAGGCGTACCTGCTATGATTGGCGCAATGATGGTGCTAAATGGTACATGGAACAAAGCGGGCGTATACAATATTGAAGAATTCGATCCAGATCCATTCATGGAGGCTTTAAATAAATGGGGATTACCATGGAAGGAAAGCTTCAATCCGGAGCTAGTAGATTAATATGAAGTTTGATCAGTTACCAACTCCAAGCTATGTCGTGGATGAAGGTTTAATAGAAAAAAATCTTCAAATATTACATGGCGTCATGGAGCGTACAGGCTGCAAAATCATTTTAGC
>DEQI01000345.1:0-3947 GCA_002360295.1 Planococcaceae bacterium UBA3370 | reverse complement strand
CGCTTAGGATATGAGGAAATGGGAAAAGAAAATCATGTATTTTCTCCAGCCTATCGCGAGGATGAAATCGATGAAATTATTTCAATATGTGATCACATCGTATTTAACTCTTTTGCACAAGTAGAAAAATATGGTACTAAAGTACAGGCAGCGGGTAAAAGTATTGGCTTACGTATTAACCCTGAATGTTCAACACAAGAAGGACCGGAAATTTATGATCCTTGTGCGCGCGGTTGTCGTTTTGGTGTTACACTACAAAACTTTAAGCCGGCGCTTCTTGATCAAATCGACGGCATTCATTTCCATACATTATGTGAGCAAGATTCGGATGCTTTAGCCGTAACACTTGATGCAGTTGAAGAGAAATTTGGTCAGTGGCTATCGCAAATGAAATGGATCAACTTCGGAGGTGGCCATCATATTACGCGTGATGGCTATAATATAGAATTACTTGAAGAATGCATTACACGTATGCAAACGAAATATGGGCTTGAAGTTTATTTAGAGCCGGGTGAAGCGATTGCTTACCGCGCTGGTTTTCTAGTAACAACGGTACTAGATACGTTAGAAAACGGACTTGCGCTTGCGATATTAGATACGTCTGCTTCTTGTCATATGCCAGATGTATTAGAAATGCCGTATCGCCCACCTCTACAAAATTCAGGTAAGGTGGGAGAAAAACCGTATGCTTATCGTTTAGGTGGTCCGACTTGCTTAGCAGGAGATGTAATCGGTGACTATGCATTTGATGCACCATTAGCACCAGGAGACCGCTTAGTATTTGAAGATATGGCCATTTATTCGATGGTGAAAAATAATACATTTAACGGGATGGCGCTTCCAACTATTGCTATTCAAAATGCAAATGGTGAATGCCGTATTCAAAAGCAATTTAGTTACGAGGATTTTAAAGGTCGATTGTCATAAAGCTTGCAAAGTCTTTTTATGACATGACCACTACAATCATTTCCTAAAAGAGTGAAGAGGGTGTTTGGAAAGTATTGACTTTCTAAACACCCTTTTTATATCGACTTTTCGCAGTGTACTTTTATTAACATGTTTAATCGTTAAAATGAACGTCAAGACATTATGTAGTTTTAATGAATAATAATTAATCAAAATGTTTATTAAACAATAATATGGTAATATAAATGCGAATAGTAAAATTATTGTAAAATATGTAAGTTTGGACGGTGGGAACATGAAAAAAATAGATGAACAAACTTTTTATATTAGAAATCCACTCGTTTTCCTAAGTATAGTTGCTATTTTATTAACCACCATTTATTTCTTTAGTAATCAATTATATGGTGTATTTGGCAAAGAAAATTATGTAACCATTCATTTGTTAATAGAAATTTTTATTATTGTTGCTACAATGTCTACAGCATTGCAAATTTGGGCGACATCGAGATATAACTTAACGAACAGAGTCGTCTATTTAAGTTCACTTTTTATGTTTATCGGTATTATAGAAATTTTACATACATTGTCCTATAAGGGGATGCCGTTTTTTATTTATGACAGTGATCCTTATATAGCAACATGGTTTTACATAACTTCACGTTTAATATTACCAGTAGGATTAATCGCTATTTTTTCTACTGTAGAAAAACAAGTAACGAATGAATTTAGAATAATAGTGTGGATGTTGGTCAGTGTATTCATTGGCATCACTATTTATATCGTATACACACCAACGAAAATACTGCCACCGCTAGTAGACGAAAATGGGACTACTTCTTTGAAAAATACATTGCAGTATGTAGCGATGACTTTTCAAATCATTTTTATCATCGTTCTAGCTTTGAAGCATCAATTAACGAAAAAGAAACATATTTATTACATATTATCTTCTATTTGTTTAATTATTAGTGATATTTTATTTACAACCTATATAGATGTTTACGATATTAATAATTTTTTAGGGCATCTATTTCAATTAGTTGCTTTTTATATGATGTTCAAAACAATTTACTATTCTTCTATTGAATTGCCCTATCGTGAAGTACTATCTGCAAAACAATCATTAGAAAAATCGGAAAAAGCTATGGAAAAAATGGCGTATTTTGATCAATTAACAGGACTACCGAATGAACGCTATTTAATTAAACAATTAAAAACAGCACTATTTAAAAATAGCGATAAAAAAACAATTATTCTGCTTGAAATTGATCGCCTTGCAATGATTCAGTCAACGCTTGGATTGCACTTTTCTGATAAATTAAAGCATATGGTTGCTAAAAGAATTCGCCAAGCGTTACCAGGAGAATATACTTTCTGCTTATTAAGAGATGAGCATTTTGCAATATTGATTGAAGAAAATATTACGGAACAACAACTCATGGAATTTGTACAGCTTCTACAAGTGATGATGAAACAACCATTTCAAATTCAACATTTTTCATTAAATAGTCGTTTGAATATAGGTATAGCGCAGTATCCAAAAGATGCCGTCAATAAACATGAGTTGTTAATGTTTGCTCAATTTGCTATGTATGAGGCAAGAAACTCTGTAGAAAATGCGTTGTTTTATAAACCATCTATGTCGGAAGAACGTTCTGCTCGTATTTCACTCGAAAACGATTTAAGAAAGGCAATTCAACAGGACGAATTATTTTTGGAATATCAGCCACAGCTGAATTTAAAAACAGGTAAAATTCAGTCGATGGAAGCTTTAGTTAGATGGCAGCATCCGACAAAAGGGTGGGTCTCTCCAGGAGAGTTTATTCCAATTGCCGAGGAGTCTGGTTTAATTATTCCGATTGGGCAGTGGGTATTGAAAACGGCATGTAAGCAAGCAAAAAAATGGCAAGAGCAAAACAAGCCTTTCAAAGTTGCTGTGAATGTATCACTTGGTCAGCTATTGCAGGAAGATTTGGTGAAACATATTAAAAGTCTATTAGATGACACAAAATTAGATCCTAACTATTTACAGCTTGAAATAACAGAAAGTATGACAATGAATATGCAATCTGTCACTTTTATTATTCAACAGTTACAAACACTTGGGATTGCCATTGCGGTAGATGATTTTGGAACAGGGTATTCTTCGTTATCTTATTTAAAAGATTTTCCGCTTGATTGTTTAAAAATCGATCGTAGCTTTGTATGGGATATTGACCATCATAATGGCGATGCAATTGTGCAAATGATTTTATCGATGGCCAAGCATTTGAAGCTAAAAGTAGTAGCAGAAGGAATAGAAACAGAGCAACAGCTTTCCTATTTAATGCAAACCGCCTGTGATCAGGTACAAGGATTTTTAATTAGTAAACCTTTGAAGGCTGACATTTTAGAGCAACATTTTAATGAAATAGAAGACAACGCACAGCAGCTTTTGAAAAAATTACAGCCTGTTTATTGGAAAATGTAGAATCGGGATGTGGGGAAAGTGAATACAAAGGTAAAACAATCCGCTTAATACCTTTCAGTAGTTTCCTTATCGTGTATTTTGTGCAATACTAATAGGGTATATGAAATATTAGTAGAAAGTAGTGGGATTATGGCAACAGCATCACATTCAGTAGAAATTCCGGTAAACGTAGAGACGGTTTGGAATTATGTAAGTAAAATTGAAAAATGGGCAACGCTAGTACCTGCGTATAAAGAGCATGAGCAAATTGACGACAGTAAATCAATTTGGACATTCGAAGGTAGTATGAAAGGTATTACTAAAACAGTGAAAATGGAGTTAAATATTGTGGAGTTTAATGAGCCATCAAACATTAAATTCGAACTAAAAGGATTAACGGACAATTTCACAGGTAGCGGAAAATTCACGGCAGAAGAGATGGCTGGTAAAACAACGATTACAGGCATCGTTGAAGTAAATGCTGGTGGTCTTTCTGGTGCAGTATTAACGCCGATGATTAAATTAGTATTACCAAAAGTAACAACACGTTTAACTGAGAAAATCGCACGTCAAATACAAGCATAAATGTGCT
>DEQI01000334.1:1377-4969 GCA_002360295.1 Planococcaceae bacterium UBA3370 | reverse complement strand
GAAAAGTAACCAAATATAGATGGGATAGCAATGAATACCGAGTTTAAAAGACTGACTCCGACTGCCACTCGAATGTTGATACCAAGGTTCACTAGCAGTGGTACTAATAATATTGGCCCACCGGCACCTGTTAACGCACAAATAGCGGCTGTTAAAAATCCGAGAAGAACAACAATTATAGAGTGATTTAATAGAAAAGATCGCTTTATAACCGTATTTTCATTGTTTTTCTTAAATATTATAGATAATCCGGCAAGTAGGATAAATAAATAGAGAAGAAGCTTTGCAAGAAAATCAGAAATTAACATATTAATTTGAACACCTAAGAACGCTCCAGGAAGGCTGCCGAGGCTCAAAAATAAAGCTAATTTTAAATCCATATTTTTAGATTTCCAATAGGAATAAGCGCCAATTATGCCTGAAACAGCAAAGGATAAAAAGCTAAGTGCAAGAGAATCATGAACAGGTAGCCCTAAAAATCCTACATAGATTAACGGGAGAAGGAATCCGGAAATTCCGGACATCCCTAATAGAATACCAATAATTAAATTGGAACATATAACAATACTAAAAAGAAATGCGTTGGTAAACATGTATCTAACCTCATTTGATCTTAACCCTATTAAAATAAATATAGGGTTAGATGTTTGCTCGAATGGAAAGTTCTCTCATTGCAAGCTTGCTTTCGTATATTATTTTTTCTTCATCAAGTGTAAGAACTTCTCTGTTTTTCATTATAATTTTGCCATCGACTATACAATCTGTTATGTCGTTGCTGTTAGCAGATTCAATCAAAGTGTTTAATAAGTTGTGTGTAGGGTGAATATGAGGCTGATCGATATTAACTAAAATCATGTCCGCTTTTTTACCAACTTCCAGAGATCCTAGCTGATGCTCGCGTGACATAGCTTTAGCTCCTCCTAAAGTCGCCATTTCTAAGATGCTTTTAGAAGGCATAACAACTGGGTCAAAAATAGGCACTCCCCAGAAAGCTCTTATTAACGATTTAAACACTTTCATCTGATCAAATAAACTTAAACCCGAGTGACCGGCTCCATCTGTTCCTAATCCAACACCTATTCCTTTACTTAGCAAACTAGGCGTTTTTGGAATCCCTTTTCCTGAATTACTAATTGGACAATGAACTATCTTATTTTGATAAGTTTTGATAATATCCATCTCATTTTCAGAAAGCAGAATGCTATGTGCACCTAAGAAGTGTTGATCCAGGACACCTAGTGATTCAAGATATTCAAACGGACGCATTTTAAAGTTTTCTAAGCAATAACTAATTTCATTTGGATATTCGTTCATATGAGATTGCACACCAGTCGAGCATTCTTTTGCTGCTGCAAATACCTTCTGAATTAAATCAGGTGTACATGTAATGATGGATCTGAGTGAAAACCATACATCGACTCTGCCATCACCAGCTCCATGGAAATTGTTATACAACTCGCGATTTCTTTGGATATTTTCATCTGCACTGGATTTCATCGAATGGGGAATATCCCTGCCGTTATCCATAGTGGAACAAGTAATAACGCCACGCAGTCCGGATTCCATAACAGATTCAGCTACTTTATGCATATGTCTACCACCGGCATCGATGAAGGCAGTTGTTCCAGACTTAATCATCTCAAGACAGCTTAACTGTGAGCTAATATAAACATCTTTTTCTTGAAGATTACTTTCAAAGGGCACCATTATGCGTGTCCAAATCATCGGGTATTCATCTGTTATTCTTCCGCGGAGAAGCTGTTGGCATGTATGTGTATGTGCATCTATTAAACCAGGCATTGCTAATTTGCCACTCGCATTTAATGTTTCCTTTGATTTATAAAGATCAGCTAATGATGCTGTACTACCAATAGCTATAATTTTATTACTTCTTATGACGATAGATTGGTCACTCATCATGTTAAATTCAGGAGCTAATATGGAACAATTTTTAATGATTAAATCAGCGTTATACTCTCTATCTTGCATAATATGCCTCCATTGGTTAATTAAATAGAAATAGAGAGGTTATGCGCCTCTCTATTTTTTTACTTTATAAGCAAGTATAAGTTTCTGGATTTCGAACAGTGTCTAGCTCCAGCCCCATCCAATCGAGGTTGCTTCTTCCTCTCGGTTGAAATCGATTCGGTTCTGCTAGCAGCTGTCGGGGCTAAGCAGAGCGCTTGTACTTTTTTAGAATGAATCTAATGCATTCGTTAGGTTTAGGAATATTTGTGCAAAAAAGGCTTGTACAAGAAATGTCCCAGTAAAGACTAACAGGGCTACAATGACCATTTTCCAGCTTTGGCTTATAAATGTCTTGAAATTTAAGCCAATTCCGGCAAGGGTGCCGACGATTGTTATAGGAGCCATAAAGGATATTTTCGCTGTGTAATCAATAACAGGCTGTGAGATTGGTGATATAGGACTGGCAACGAGTAAGCCTGTAAGAACAACGTAAACAATGGCAGGGATTTTTGAAGGTATTAGTTTCCCTAATGATACTCCAACAAAAGCTATTGCTGATAAAATCAGAACACCAGGAATAGATTCTGCAATGGACATATCATTTCCGATAAGGTTCGCTACTAAGGTTGTAATAACGGATGTTAATAAAAGAGAAATAGTCCAATCGCGCATGTTCATTGTCATATCAATTACCAACCTTTATCGATTTTGTTTCATTAGATTCCCGTGTATGTTTTGGGCTAATTTTTGGTTCTAGCCAATAATACATTTTCCTAGTAAGAGGAAGTGAAATAAATAATGTAAAGTAGATTCCAACAACTGCTGCCAACATATCACTAGCTCCAGCTAACATAATAATTTGATCGGCGTATTCTGGATAGATGGTAGCCAGTGTGCTAGATGCAGCAGCCATCATCACACCACTACCTATTCCGCAGGCCATTGCCAATGCTAAAGGATGGAAAAAGTTAGTTGACGCTACAATGCTAGCTAAAAATCCAATGTAAATGGTTCCGATTAAAAATCCAATAATATAAATCGAAAGTGCTCCTCTTGCTTCTGGTGAATTCGCTCCATATAGAGAACAGATTAATCCGTAATCCTTATCACGGCATGTAGAGCTAGTTGCACCTATGGCCTCTTTTTTGATTCCTAGCATTAATGCTACAGGTAAGGCTAAAAAAATGGTTCCAACATGTCCAAGTTCTTGAAAGGCTAATGCGGGACCTACATCTACTAGTTTGGGTAGATTGGAACCTGCAAGTACACCTATTTTTGCCATAAAAGGTGTAATCGCTACTAGAACGAGTGATGACGCTGTTTTTGATTCTTTTTCTTTAAAAAATCGAAAAATATCAGGTCCAAATAAGACACTGATTACAATCGCAAAAAGCATTGGGTATATAACAATTAATGCAGCTCCTACTTGAAACTTTTTTACCCCAATGAGTTCAGCAATGAGAACGATGACGAGAGCACCTAAGAATAAACGGTAGTTCTGTTTAATTATTTCCCATATGGATTGAGCTTGTTCTGTGTTATTCATTCTCTTTTTCCTCTCTTGTTGCTTTTTCTGTTTAAAATAATTACGTATAAATGAGAAAAAAGAAAAACTCTAGTTAAT
>DEQI01000334.1:0-1362 GCA_002360295.1 Planococcaceae bacterium UBA3370 | reverse complement strand
AACTAGAGTTTGACATATAGAAAAACAAAAAACGAAAATAGTCTGGTTAAAAATAATCAATACTAATAGTGTCGTTTTCTGTAATTCCTCATAGTCAAACTATTTACGGTAGTTTGGTAGAAACTTTTGGACCATATTTCCAATTTTATACGAAGAATTTTAAAACACGAATATTTTTAGCTTTCGAAGTAATTTATGTTCGTGTATTTAACAATTTACAACAACATTTTTTAGATGTCAAAGGATTTTTTGGTTTTTTTGTAAGAGTTGACCGTGCTGTGTTGTTAGTATAAAAAGAGGAGATGCAACAACAAGGAATAAATATGGATGAAAGTGCATGGAACACAATTAGCATTTATTCATTTCAATCGGTTAAAGAAATGTATGAAATCAGTATTTGATACAAATGATAAAAAGACAATCAAATATATATTCGATTGGTATATAAAATTAAAAAGGAGGTTATTTTGCTTTGAGAACATTGGAAAGAATAACTTTAGCATTAATTATCGTTGGTGCTATCAACTGGGGATTAATTGGCTTCTTTAATTTTGATTTAGTGGCAACCATCTTTGGTGGACAGAATTCTTTATTCTCAAGAATTATTTATAGCCTAGTGGGACTGAGTGGAATCGTTTGTTTAGGCTTGTTGTTTAAAGATTGGGGAGATGAGGACACAGTAGACACATCAACAGGGCGTAATTATGAAAATGTAAATTATGGTACTGAATTTGGTAAGGAAACAGATGTTTCGGATTTCGAAAAATCTAAAACTGATGATGAAAAAAAATATTGATTTGATATTATTACCCTTAATGAGACTACAGAATGTAGATAGTCTACAACCTTACTGCATCGTAAGTAAAAAAATTTTGTGATAGTAATGGAGCTAGTTGCCCCACCTATTACTTTTCATTCATTTTCGTCCTTTCTTTAGAGGGACGATTTTTTTGCCTATTGACATGGAGTTAACTCCATCTTTTAAGGTGAATGTATGAAAAGATGGGGGTGATAAGAATGGCGTTAATGACTTATATGTTCATCGGGTTATATGCTTTATTAACAGGCTCGGTAGGTTTACAGCAATGGAGGGGAAAAGGTTTTCGTGTCCGGTATTTGTTGTTTATCATTGTTTCTTTATCTATGCTTGTGACAATGTTTTTGCAAAATAAGGGCTTCGCTAGGACAATAAAAAAACTCCAATCGTACAATAAAGCAAGGTCTGGACAAACCGACTTTGTACGAAAGGAGCATCTAAAATGGATAATATAAGTTTAGCACATATAATATGGAATGTTAAGTCAGGCTTTATATTTATGCATGTAAGGCTAATTGAATCATGAGTTCAATGCCAGCAGGAAT
>DEQI01000264.1:1449-3348 GCA_002360295.1 Planococcaceae bacterium UBA3370 | reverse complement strand
GACGAAGCAATCGCAAAAATGAATCGTGCACTTTCTGAGTTCGAAGTTGCTGGACCTGGAATCCATACAACGATTCCATTCCACCAAGCACTAATGAACAACGAAGTATTCCAATCTGCTAAATTCAATACGAAGTTCCTAGAAGAGAACGACGTATTAGGTGTAGCTACTAAGTAGTTTCTTTGTTTTAAAGAGGAATAGAATGCAACTCGAATAACCTTCTAACAATTAAATTGTTAGGAGGTTTTTTATTTGGCTAGAAAAGGTCAGCGTACAGGGATTTTTGATTTAAAGGATGTGACAAAAGCTATACAGCTACCAAGTTTTGAGGGTACGTTTGGAAGATACGATACTGATACTCTACCAAAGCTAATGTTGATGATTATAAAATCAAGCTTCCTGCTGATGAGAAGCAATTATCTATCCTTTTGTCATTATATAATATGACAAATCTAATACAGTTTAGGATACGGTAGCTGTATTAACTATTTATAAAACAGGTATTCATTTGAACAGGCTTATCTCATTAGAAGAGAAGCATAAAGATTTTAAAACCAATTGATTGTTATTGACGTGTGAAATAATGAAAAAACATGATGTATTGAAGCTACCTTTTGATGATGAATTTGCAACTTATTTTAAGATTGGACGCAGCAATTATAGGGAAGAAGGAGCAGATGTTGTTTTAATTAGTAAGGCACTATGCTTTACGACTATTTTGTCTTGATAGGAAATAGTGATTTGCGTTATTGAAAGTGTAAGGAGCGAAGCGACTGAAACTTTTTAGAGGTTAATAGTTAGAGAAAACCCACCTTTGAAAAGAAAAAAGTGAAATTGAGCCTATTCAATTTCACTTTTTTCATTAATTGAAACTGTTTATGTTACAGCCTTATTAATGACTATACATTTATATTCTTATTTTTGGTAAATCCTTTTTACCTAGTAGTTCTTCAAATTGTTCATTAGGCAACGGTTTAAATAAGTAATATCCTTGTACGAAATCACAATCTAGCGTTTTTAAGTATCTATACTGTTCTTCCGTCTCTACACCTTCTACGACAATATCCATATTCAAATTTTTTGCTAAATCTACTGTATATTTAATAATTTGATTGCCTTTTTCTGTACCGATGGAGTCAACAAATGATTTATCAATTTTCAGTATATCAAAATTCAAATCTTTTATAGAAACTAATGAGGAATAACCGACACCAAAATCGTCTATTAAGACTTTAAATCCTAGTCTATGCATGACTTCAATAATTTTAGTTAGACTCTTTTCATTATCCACAATAGCACTTTCGGTAATCTCTAATTGAATATATTTACTTGGTATATCATATTTATCTAATATTTCCTTAATTTTAAAAATAGCATCAATATTATTTAAATACGCTCTCGAAAGATTTATCGAAATCGGAATAACGGAAGCCCCATATTTTTTCCACTCACTAATCTTTTTACATACTTCATGTATAATGAGCTTATCAATTTCATAGATTAATCCACTTTTTTCACTGAACTCAATGAAATGGAATGGTGATACGATACTCCCATCTTGTTGATACCATCTAACTAAGGCTTCAGCACCTATCATTTCTCCTGTTTGTATGTCAATTGTCGGTTGAAACCATGGTTTGAATTCTTTCCTTCTGATCCCTTCTTTAATATGGTCTTCTAATTGCTTTTCAAAGACTTCCCTCTCTCTCAATTCTTCTGAATAATACTCCCAACGTTTTGTTCTTGTTTTTTTATGTTTCTTTTTGGCAATATTAGCAAAGTCATAAACCTTATCAAATGAGCGTGTTGCTTCGTTTATTTCACAAATTCCAACAGCCAGTTCAATATTGATTTTGTTCTCTCCTAACTCTAAAACACTCATTTTTTTTATAATTTCAT
>DEQI01000264.1:969-1348 GCA_002360295.1 Planococcaceae bacterium UBA3370 | reverse complement strand
GGATGGAATTTTTCAAAACAGCAGCAAATCTTTTTAATAATTCATTGCCTTTCTTTTCCCCATAAATATCATTAATGGCTTTAAATTTACTTATATTAAATATGACTAATGCAGTTTTTTTATCCGCTGCGTTTTTTTTATGTATCAAAAAATGATCTCTAAAATAAGCCCTATTATATAAACCCGTCAATGGATCAATGTAGGCGATGTTTTTTAGGTACTGTTGATTTTTTCTTTGGTTCCTAATGATAAACAGCAAAATAATCGACGAAGCTAATATAATAACTAGATTAATGAATTGCACGGCACGAGAAACATGTGCAATTTTATCCGTTACAATATCTTTTGGCACACTCGTTACTAACGTCCAGTCATTCAT
>DEQI01000264.1:0-852 GCA_002360295.1 Planococcaceae bacterium UBA3370 | reverse complement strand
GATGTTGACCTAAAGCATCAATTAGGTTCGTCATTTTGACTTTCTCACTGATTTTTCCAGAAATAATGTTGCCTTGTCCATCGATGATATATGAATAGCCCCCATTTTTGAGCACTTCTGTTTGAAAGGTATCAACAAAATCCTCAGCTAAGACACTTCCAATTAAAAAAGCTTTTATTTCGTTATCCTTATTCCTAATAGGTACACTAAAAACATTGATTTGGGCACCATCTTCTATACTCACAATTGTTTTTGAAATATTCTTTTCACCATTCAAAATATGTTTGAAATAATTCATATTGGAAATATTATATAAGCTATTAGCATTGTAATTATAGAAATTTCCATCAGGCAAAGCAATTCCGATTTTTCTAAAACCGAGAAGCAGACTACTCAAATTTTCCATATACTCCTGCATTTTTGTTATGTCATACTTTTCCTGACTAAATTCTTTAGCGATTGTAGATAATGTTTCCAATTTGCTATTTAGTCGATTTACTATGATTGTTTGATTTTGTTGAGCTATCTCATCCATATAATCAAACATTTGATTTTTTATTAGTTTATTCATATATTGATTAAAAATAAATAATGTAAGAATTATGAAAATATAATAAATCAAAATAAATCTTAAATTATTTTTGTTAATTTTAGGTTTGAAAAACATAAAATACACCACTCGATTTATACATATTCTTTAATTTTTAAATCACAATCATTTAATTCAATGTATATCTGTGCACATTTTTGTTTGGTGATTCTATAGTCTTGTAGTCCCATAGTTTCATCTCTAGTGCAAAAATATACATAATAATATAATTAAATTTAATATGATAATCAATATATATATAT
>DEQI01000266.1 GCA_002360295.1 Planococcaceae bacterium UBA3370 | reverse complement strand
GTCGAGTATTTAGGACAAAAATTTTTAGCTGTTCGAGGCTTTTTTGAAGGAAAACCTGCTGCTCTCATAAAAAATGGAATTATTGACCGGGATGAGCTTAAAAAAAATCGAATGAATATTAACCAGCTCCAGAGCTTACTTAGACAGAGTGAAACATTTTCAGTTCGTGAAGTAGCCTATTGCTATTTAGAGGTTGATGGCTCCATTAGTATCATGAAAAAATCAAAATACCAAAAAACAACACAGGAGGACTTTAATTTTATCCCTAAACCCGTATACATTCCGGTAACATTAATAAGAGATGGTCAAGTACTATGGGATGAAATAGAGAATCTTGGATATGATGAGGATTGGTTACTGAAGCAGCTTCAAACGAAAGGGATTGATAGCTACGATGGTATTTTTATTGCCGAGTGGTTACATGGGGATGGACTTTTTGTACAACGATTAGAAGAAACACCCTCAAAAAATGATAAAGATTTATAATTTTATAAATATAATACGAATTATAAAAAGAAAACTGTTCAAAATACCCCTATTCTGAACAGTCTTTTTATGTGTCTATCTCCAGAACCCAGCCCCTCTAGTTCACTTTTGCATTTCTAATTAAAAATCATATTCCTCATCTTTTTTTGCGCGAATTGCCGCAAAAGCATCTGTTACCATGACTGTGTCTTCTACTAGCCGTTCCAAGCGGAATAAAACATCATCATTCACAATTTCTTTACGTAAAAAATCTTGCTCTTCAATAAATACATAAGTAGGTACAATATGTGCTTTCATATAGGCTAATATTGGTTTTAATTGCTGCTCTACCATTAAGTAGTGCTTAGAAGTACCCGCAGTAACAACAGTACTAACAACTTTATCGCGAAAAGCATTGACAGGTAGCAAATCAAAAATGTTTTTTAAAGTCGCTGGAATAGAGGCTTGGAATGTAGGTGTTCCAATCACGATTGCATCTGCAGCCATAATAGTTTCAGCTACAAATTTAGTGTCCCCTTCATATTCAAAATAGTTGCGCCCATCGCTAAATTCAACTTTGTATTGTGCTAAATCGAGTAATGTAATGCTATGCTCTGGGTATTTTTCTTTCATTATTTCCACTACTTTTATCATTGCTGTTTTAGTTTTAGAGCCGACGATGGAGCCAGCTAAAGCTACAATGTTCATTTTAAATATCCCCCTTACTTTGCTGTATATTTTTTTATGGCTGGAATAATGTCATTCCCGATTATTTCAATATTTTTCATTATTTTTTCGAATGGCACACCGCCAAAATCAATTTGAGCCATAAAGCGTTGCATACCGTACAATTCATGTTGATATAACATTTTTTCTATAATTTGCTCCTTACTTCCAACCATTAAAGCATCGCGAGTATCTGGTGCTTGAGCAAATTGCTGTTTTGGATAACCAGCCCCTCGAATAGCCTGGAAACCTCCATTTAAATGTGGATACATCCCTTGTAATGCTTCTTTTGTTGTATCTGCTACGTAAAAAAGACTTGTCGTAGCAATTGGTAATGTGGCTGGATCAAAGCCACTACGCTCAGCTGCCTCTCGGTATGCATCAACTGAAGGCTTAAAATTAATCGCTGGTCCGCCTAAAGTTGTGAGCATCATTGGAATCCCCATATATCCTGCCTTGATTGCACTACCTGGAGGTCCTCCTACCGCACGCCAAAGTGGCAATGAACCATTTTTAGGTTGAGGTAAAATTCGCGCATTTTGAAGTGGTGCACGGAATTGTCCTTCCCATGTTACATATTCCTCGTCATTTATTTTTTTCAGTAGCTCTAATTTTTCCTCAAAAATCTCCTCATAATCTTGTAAATCAACACCTAATAAATGATAGGCACCTACACGAGACCCACGCCCTGCTACGATTTCTGCACGACCATCCGAGATTAAATCAAGCGTTGCAAAATCTTCATATATACGCACTGGATCTGACACACTTAATACAGTTGCAGAACTAGAAATTTTAATTTTCTCTGTTGCTTGTGCAATGGCTCCTAATACTACCGTATGTGCTTGAGTTGTAAAGTACGTTTGATGACTTTCACCGACTCCGAAAACGTCAATCCCTGCCTGTTCAGCTAGTTTACTTGCTTCAATCAGCTCCTGAATTCTTTGCTGTGGTGAAATAAGTTCCCCTGTTAACGGATTCGCTATATGGTCTCCTAAAGAATAAAGTCCAAATTCCATACCTTTTGTTGTATCGATTCTATATTTTTCCATCACCATATTCTCCTTTATCTATGTAATTTAAATAAACAATGTTTGTATTTCTTGTTAATCCAATGGTTCTAAAATGGCTTCAATTTCTGCTCGTTTCTCTTCTAAGAACGGTGGTAAATCTAGTTTTATACCTAAATCCTTAATCGCTGAGTCTACTGTAAAGCCTGGACCGTCCGTGGCCATTTCAAATAATATACCGTTACGATCTCTAAAATATAGACTTTGAAAATAAAAGCGATCTATCACACCTGACGTTTTGAAGCCATGCTCTTTTATTAATTCATCCCATTTATATAGCTCTTCCCTAGTGTCAACACGCAATGCCAAATGATGAATACTACCCTGACCTGGTTTTTCACTTGGTCCCACTTTCTCAATCACAACAATTTCCCCCAGTGTTTCTCCTGCTATTGATTGGAGGCGAGCATGTTTTTCACTTTCCTCAACGATTGTAAATCCAAGAAGCTCTTTTAATAAATTAACTGTTCGTTTTAAGTAACGTACTGTTATTTCGACAGTCCCCATACCTACTATTCGATGCTGCTCTATTACTGTTGATTCTGTCCATGGTTGCCAATGTTCAGGTATCGCTTGCCCTTCATTATTTAGTAAAACAAAACGTAATCCTTCATGATCCTCAAAAAACAAAGCATCTTTCCCAGCATATTTTGTGATTTCACTATGCTTTACATCTAGTTGTTCAAAACGACTTTGCCAATAAACTAAACTTTCAAAGCTAAGTACTAACAATCCAATTTGAGTGATGGCATTTGTTCCACGTACTGTACGACCTGCAACAGGCATTTCAAAAAAGGATAGCTCAGTACCTGCACTACCTGTTTAGTCACCATAAAACAAATGATACATGGTAGGCGAATCTTGATTGACCGTTTTCTTTACACGACGCAATCCTAATACATTAGTATAAAAATCATTATTGCTCTTTCCGTTTTTCGTTAGCATTGAAATATGATGATGTCCAGTTATTTTTTTCATTTTATAATCCTCCCATTGTCATTTGACTAAGCAAGTGAATTCACAAAAAAAATCATGCTGGTGGCAATTTTTTATGTTGACTATGCTTTTCTACTTTTGACATGAGTGTATATAAAAGTTTCATTTCTTCTTCTGTCAATGCTTCTTCAAAGAATGAGGATTGAAAGGCGATCTGATGTGGTGTAGCTACATCGATCATTTGCTCTCCTTTTTTTGTAAGAGAAATTGACTTCGTTTTCCAATTTTGCTTACGCTCAATTAATCCATCTTTTTCAAGTCTCGCAAGCATTCTCGAGATACCACCTTGTGTGACTGTTACTTTTTCTGCCAACTCTGATTGTGTTAAAGGTGCATATGTTTTAATTTGGATCAGTACATCAAATTGAGCTGTTGTTAAATCAAAACGTTTTAAAAATTCATTTGATAAATAGTTACTTTGACTTGTGAAGCGCATCATACGTAACCAAGTTAACGAACCGAGTGTATGTTTTCTCAAAGCTAAGTCCTCCTCTCTTCAATCTTTGTCATCACTTTACCACTCAAACGATAAATAAGCAAGATGAATATCTCGAATTTGAGATATTTTTTTCACCACTACCCTTTTTTCTTTACTTTGAATGGAAAAAAACAGGACTATATGAAGTTGAATTAGTCCTGAGGATTGAAATTTTTGCTATACAAAATCATGAGAAGTTAATGGATGTAAACTACCATTAAAAGCAAACGATATTCTCCCTGTTTCTTCAGATACTACCATGACAAGTGCATCACTTCTTTCAGATAGACCGATAGCTGCTCGATGTCTTGTACCTAGTTTTTTCGTTCCATTATAACGATGTGAAAGAGGTAAAACATTCGCCGCTGATACAATTTGATTATGGTTAACTAATACTGCACCGTCGTGAAGCGGGTTTCCTGGATAGAAAATGGATTCAAGTAAGGAATGGGTTAACTCGGCTCCTATCATTATGCCAGGCTGTATGAAAGAATCTAATGGATCCTCCCTTTGGATGACGATTAATCCACCATGTCTTTTAGTCGATAAATTTTGTACACAAATAGATAATTCCAAATATTTTTCGGTGAAAGGTGATAAATAACAGTTTAAATAAAATGTCGCCGCCTTCATTACTACATTCATCATTTTTTCTTTTATATGTTCAAGACTCCCTAACAGACA
>DEQI01000105.1:2079-3198 GCA_002360295.1 Planococcaceae bacterium UBA3370 | reverse complement strand
GATGACATCCCCTACTTGAAAGTTCGTTTTATTTTCTGCAGTCTTGACAGCTATAATGGAGCCTGTTTGAATCCCTGGTTCCATGGATCCCGAAAGAACTGTTTTTAACTGGTATCCTAAAAATTGTGGCTCTCCACCAGATGCTTTTGAAATCACCACTACGGAAGCTACGCTGATTAGTAGAAACATTAATATGCTAGTGACAATGTTATTAACCCACTTTAATATTTTGTTTTTTTTTGATTTCTTTACATATCTCATTAGTATCATCCTTTACATGCGTTATATTTTTTGTTTTTCGGCACATTCACTTCAAGATTATCCTTTTAGTCGACACTAATTTCTAAAGTTTCAGCTGTTGGGAAGTCCTCATCTGTTGAAGTCACTACCCCTGATTCTGTTGTTTCATCCGTGCTGTCTGGTTGGTGTGGACTTTCATCAGTAGGATTCTGCTCCCCATTTACTTCACTATCATCCGTATCTGTTTTTTGATCGTCTTCTCTGTCCGAGTCAATGTCCACATCTTCTTTTTCATTTTGATTTTCCTGGTCAGTTTCTGGTATTTCTACTTCTTCTGCCGCTTCGTTATTTTCTTCATTAGAAACATCACCTGTATCAATACAGTCGGTAATGGACTCCTCACTCGAGCTAGCTTTTTCATCATTTTCTCCTGCAAGGCTTTCTTCATGAACATCACATGCCCCAGCGCTTGCATCACTTTGATCGCTACAGTCACTCTCTAATTCACCGTCAACCACTACTTCTATTGAACTATCTGCTGTGACATCATCGTTCATATCAGTTTTCTTACTCACTACCTTGGCATTGGTATAATCCTCATTGCAAGAACCGGCGCTCGGAGCACTTTGGTCGCCACAGTCAATATCCATTTCACCGCCTACTACTACCTCATTTTCGACTTCTTCTATAGAACTATCAGCATCGGCCTCATCGTTCGTATCGATTTCCTCGCTCACTACCTCGTGGTTTATATCCGTTTCTTCTCTCACTACACCATCGCTAGTACCCACTTCATCACTTACTACCTCATCGTTTGTACCGCTTTCATCACTCACTATCCCGTCATTCGTATCCACTTCATCGCTCACGACCCCATCA
>DEQI01000105.1:0-2012 GCA_002360295.1 Planococcaceae bacterium UBA3370 | reverse complement strand
TTCACCGCTCACTACCCCGTCTATTGTATATTCCTCACCACATGCATTCATAAGAGTTACCGGAACTACCCATACATCGGCAGTAATTGTCTGGGTAATCTCTGACTGGCTGCTAAGATAGGCAGACGTATTCGACGACATATAGCCCACTCCAAAGATGGTTAAATAGAATATGAGTGCCATTTTTATATACAGGATTAGATCATGTTTCTTTTTCTTGTACCTACGCCTAGGTCTGGGTTTCACTCCGATAACCGCCTTTCTATTTTTTCGTTATAATTACTTAAATATATTCCTCAAAACATAAAGAAGGTTATACGTTGAGAAATATATATAAGGAAGAGTTCTAACGGATTGATGAAATAAAATAAAGGAGGAGAAGAGCTCTCCTCCCAGTATATATATTATTTCGCTACGCCTTTTGTTTGCTGTGCATCAAATGTCCATTTAAGTTCTACATTAGCACCTTGATAAATATTTTGATCTTCCCCATTGTCTTTGAAAATGAACTTTACTTTCAATGTATCTTTGTCTCCAGCTTTAAGTCCGCTATTTTCTCCACCTTGCCAGCCAAACCACTTCGGTGAATTATTTTTAACCGAATCCGGTGACATACTAGCCAATTGGCTTAAAGTCATTGACTCGATCACGTTGCTATCCCCTAGATGACTTCCTTTATCTTCATTTTTTAGAAATTGTACAACGATGTGATCTCCAAACCCTGCTACTGACTCTGTGTATTCAGTAGTCAATAATACTTTGGAAATATCAAGACTACCATTGTTTTCTAATTTAAATTCACGATACATAGAGTCGCCAGGCTTTATATTGCTCACATCAATGATTGTTTCAGGATTAATTGCCAAATCTAACGTACCCGCTGCAAATGTGTTAGTTGATGTTTCCACATCATTGAAATAAGCATAAGTTCCTCCACCGATCATACTTACAGCTAAAGCTCCAGTTGCGATACCCATTGCTAACTTCTTTTTAAGATTCATTTTAAATTCCTCCGATAATTTTTTGTTTTTTAAAGACAATTCCTTTACCTTACCACTCTTGTAAGAATTCATTTTTCTTATTAGATATGGGTAGGCGTTTGCTGCCAAGTCCGTTAAGGCAGTTTAAATTCTATGCATCCTTTTCATAGTTGGGTAGTTGCTTAAATTTTTCGATTCAATCCTCCTTTAGAACTTAAATTACTATGAAAGTGGAACTATGTTCAGTATAGTCAGAACGAAAAATTTCCTCTCCCCTCTTTTGGGTGATTTTTGGGTTGTTATTGGTATACTTTCGTAGTGAACTCATGGTACACTTTCGTACCATGCAATATAACACTAATTAGTTGTATCTCTGCCATAAAGGTTGATATATCAAGGACTTACACCATTTTTAAACGTTTCATTACGTCTTTAACTAATAAATGATTACCGCTACATTCTATAATGTTTTATTCCTGTATTTCGTATTAATTGAAAGATTGTTATAAACATATCGACCTACCTTCCCATGGATGTGTAGTACATATATTCTTTCATCCGTATGCATTATTTTATGAAACGTGCTAAAATCTGCAGTTATGTATCAGTTTGTTATGAGAATAGTTTGAATTTTAATTTTGTAAACACATGTCTTTCAGTACAATGGATCACTACGAAACCCCTATACAATAGTGAAACTAATATAAAGTTCCTTCTATTTTTCAAACAAATAGATATGAAATGACTAAATAGACAATAATGTTACAAATATAGTGCTTAACAACCCCCTATAAAATGACAAAAAATAAGAAACTACATATGTATAATAGTTATGTAATAAATAGATAATAGGGATAATTTGGTTAATATCGTAGTTAGCAGCTGTTTTAAGGAATAATTCGGAAAGGAGTATTTTTCAAATCATTATTTAGGGAGCATTTACTTATAAAAAGTCCCCATATTTTTCACCAAACCAAAATAGAAATTCCATTCGTCATTATTAAAGAAAAAATTCCATACTAGGAGACTATG
>DEQI01000292.1:19404-20426 GCA_002360295.1 Planococcaceae bacterium UBA3370 | reverse complement strand
CGTTAATAAAGATGTATCTCCATTCAAAATTAACTCATACGGAGCTGCAAACCACATTGGAATCAAAAATATACTCCACCAATGAAACTCCACAACAATATTTAAATTAATAAGCTCAAACGATCTACTGAGAAATTGATAACCAATCATGAGTACTAATGACAATGCAATTTGTACATAATTGATCATATCTTTCAATCTTTCCCCATCAAAAAATCGTAAAATCATCATATATAAAATGGCTGTAAGAACGACAATAAACAGGTTGATTAGTAGGATTTCAATTACAGTAATAATAAAGAATAAAAAGCCTTGTTTAAATAAACTAACTATAAGAGGAATTGCGGTAATCGCTATTGTTAAATACGTTAAATAGATGAGAATATGCATAAACTTGGCCGCATTCACTGTTTTTACAGTAATCGGCTTAGTAGTCAAAATACTTTTGTCCCGAACATCTAGTAATACAGACGAAAAATCAGCGATCATTGATGTCATAATCATAAAAATAAGGATGGCATAAGTCATGCTCATTTGGAAAAGGAAGTTCTCGCCAAACGCCATAAGAGGAATGAGAATGAGACCGATTAATACATAAATCCATAAAGACTTCATGTAACTATATTTTTGCTCTTCACTTTTTTTATTGGCTGATTGATTGAATATAGTTGGAACTCTACGCTCATCCATCGTCAGTTTAGCTTGGAGAATTTTTCTCATGATACTATAATCAATGCCTAGCTTTGCAAATAAAAATTGGACAGAATCTAATAGACGTAACGATTTAAAATCTTTCATTATTGTACCTCTTGTACAACAGAAACGAATTGTTCACCAATATCCTTGTAGTTATGGAAGCCAGTTAGTTGATTGAAAATCCCTTCTAGTGTTCCTGCAGTATTTCCTGCTTGTAGCTGTGCAAATGTCCCATCGGCTGCCACTTTGCCATCATATAACAGGATGATGCGACTGCTAATTTTTTCGACAACATCCATGAGATGAGAAGAATAAAAAATAGTCTT
>DEQI01000292.1:0-19252 GCA_002360295.1 Planococcaceae bacterium UBA3370 | reverse complement strand
CCAACCCCAAATAACTCCATTAATGTTTTTGATTTATTTTCAGCAAGATTTAAATCCAACCCATACAACTGACCAATAAACGTCAAATATTCATATCCTGTTAAATTGTCATACACGTCCGCAATTTCTGGTACATAACCGATTCTACGTTTATATTCCATTTGATCTTTCTTAATATCTTTTCCAAAAAGTTTTATTTCCCCGCCATAGTCCCCATCAATGCCTAAGATGATTTTTATAGTCGTACTTTTTCCGGCACCATTCGGACCGATGTAACCAATTATTTCTCCTCTTGCAACCTGTAGATCAATACCCTTTAATATTTCTTTATTGCCATAGCGCTTCGTCAAATTCGTAATTGATAAAATCCCTTGTTGCTCCATTTTGATGCTCCTTTCTATCTTGCTACACCTTACTATACGATAACTTCATATAAAAGTTTCTAAAAATCCCATAAATTAAAAACTCATTTGATTAACACTAATCAAATGAGCATTAGAAAATCAAGACTTTATTCGCGGTGCTTCGGTAGGCGCTACCGTACAAATGGTACCTAGTAGTGAGAGACCGCATTAACTTTTGGTCTCTCTTTTTGTCATTGGCCAACCTAATTATTCATATATCCCATTCTCTATATTTTGAATAAATTCAGGTGTAGCTAAGCTAATGGAAACCGTTAAATTTCGATATGGATCAAATTTAGCTGTGACCATTTGCAACGTGTCCTTGGAATATAAATGTTTAGCATTATTTTCGCTATAGTCATTTATACTTGATTCGTATAAATATTTACCTCCACTATATGAATCGAACATTTTTTCAAATACATTTTCATTTACATGATTCATAAAAATCGACACTACTTTATCTTCATTAAAATGGATGGATAAGTTTAAACTTTTATACTCAAGAATAGAGGTAAAATACACATGATGCCCCCCTATTTCTGGATTTGTATATTCTATATGATCTATACCTAACTTTTGAATGACATCTGATTTCGTATCTTCAATTGTAATACCATAAAGATAATGTTCCCCATCTAAAACACTAAATGCTGTTTCAAAATCCGTTATATTTTTACGTTCCATAGGATCCTTCAAAAATCCGAACAGATTCCACCATGCATTTACATCGCCATCTATAAAATAATAAATACTTTCTATTTCATCAGCCTCAAACAGTAATCGATTTAATGTATTAACAACCTCTCCACTTGTAAAGCTACTTAATGTTGGCGAAATGTAATTTACGAATTCGTTTTTAAAATTAACATACGCTATATTTTCTGCGATTTTAATATCATGTACAAAAGATGTATTATGCACTTGATAATAGTCCTGTAAATAATTTTCTATCACGATTTTCAGCTCTGTATTTTCCGTTGCTTGTGGAGGAAATTCAACTTCCATCAGATGAATTTCAATTGTATCTGTAAGCATTGCTAACCGTTCTTTTAATTCTTCGGAAATTTTTAATGTGGCCACTTCTCCTGGCTTTAAATAAGAATTGGTGTACCCAAATATACTAGTTAATCCTGAACCCGCACCAAATTTTTGCCAAGTGTAATAATTATCAGGAGTGAGATGTGTAAATACATCCTTACTTAAAAATGCATCTTCCATTTCTTCTGATTTATAAATCGTTTGATCTTCCGGTAACCGTTGAACGATACGAACATCTACTTTTCCTTCAGATAAATGTTCTCTCTTAACTTCTATTTTTCCATTCAAAGGAACAGATTGACCATTTACCTCCAACGAATAATGGATGATATCTTGGGGAGGGGTTACGATGTTATTCATTGTTGCTTTTTCATTTAATAATATTCCTATACCGACACCGATAAATAATAGAACAGTGATAATGGCAGGCACAAAGTTTATTTTTTTCTTTTGTGACTTCTTTGGAAATTGTAACATTCTATGTTTAGCAGTAGACGAAGGTAATTGCCTTTGTTCAAACAACTCGTTGAAACTATTTTTAATCAAGTTGCGTATCATCACCAAATACCTCCTTATCACTCATTTCACTTTTCAATTGTTTTCTAGCACGAACTAATCTTGTTTTAACTGTATTAACTGATGTTTGTAATAAGCTAGCTATTTCATGGACGTCATAATCATAGTAATAATATAGAAAAATAACTTCTCGATACTTTGGCTTTAATTTCAAAATGATTTTCGCTAGTTCGGTATTTTCACTTTCAGAAAGGACAACTTCTTCTGCTGAATTTTCGAAACGAAATAAATTTGTAAACGTATTACTTAGCACAAAATTTCGATACGACCAGCTTCGTAACATGTCATGGCTCCGATTAATTGTCATTCTTATTAAGTACGTTTTATAATCTGCTTCAAAACGAAACTGCTCTTTGCGTTCAAATGCTTTTAAGAAAACATCTTGTACAATGTCTTCTGCTAGTTGCTCATTTTGTACGTATGTATACGCAACACGAAACAATGCGTCTACATTGTTCCTGGCTATTTCATTAAAATCCATCCCTTCTCCCCCCTTAACCATTAGACGGATACCAATTATTTCATGTTTCAATACATGTAAAAAAGACAGCGAACATAAATCGTTCACTGCCTCTAGTTATCTCATCGCTGCACCATAAAGCCCTGCTTCACCTTTATTTTTGCTGCTTTCAATAATTTGTTCCTTATTAGCAAAAGGTGTACCAGCAAAACGTTGATGAATTACTTCTTTTATTTTTTCAATTACTTTTGGGTGATGATTGAAAAAGCCCCCGCCTAAAACGATACAGTGTGGATCAAGTAGTAATATCATTTGCTGTAATTGTTTCGCCATGAAATCAATTAGTTGCCCCAAAATTTTCTCAACAACTGGGTTCCCTTTATAATAGAGTTCCATCATCTCTTTTAATGAAATTTCAGGGTCTGCAAGCAGCTCTCTGCCTAGCTTTTCTATTGCCGGGCCAGCTACACTTTCTTCTAATGTGTTCCCTTCATCGTCTACAACATTGAAGCCAATTTCACCCGCTAAACCTGTGCCTCTTAAAAACTCACCATTTACTATCGTACAGCAGGAAATACCTGTGCTTAATGTGACATAAACCATCGTTTCCTTAGAGAACTCTCTCGCACGATATTCTCCCCAAGTAGCCATATATACATCGTTGTCCATTTTAATTTCTGCAGCAGGAAATACCTCTTTTAAGCGTTCGCGAACAGGGAAGTTTTCCCAAGGAATATTATTTTGATACACCGCAATGCCTTTTTCAACATCCACAATACCAGGTAAACCGATACATACTTTTGAAATTTCATCAAAGAAACTAGCCTTCTCTGTACATAGTTGCTTAAAACTATTAACTATACATTGAAATAACGCTTCTCGATTCGATATCTGGCTTGGTACTTCTTGTTTACTTAATAGCTGCTGATCTTGGCTAAAGATAGCTGTTGCTACCTTTGTTCCCCCCACATCCGCTACTAAAATATAGCCCATCTTTTCACCACCCATTTTATACACATGTATTTTCCCTTATTATCCATTATAAAGCAGATGAACTAAAAACCCCTCTGTATAAAGTTCTATTTTAAGATAGGTTTACGACTTGTGTTAAATTACGTGGCTTATCTGGGTCATAGCCTTTGATGATGGCGCGTTGATAGGCGAGCAACTGGAAGTACGGCACAGCTTCCACAAGGCGGCTCAAGTCATCTATTTCTTCTGATAGCTTCATAATTAAATCGGCCTCTAAATCTTCTAAAGCGGTACCGATTACGACTACATAGCCACCTAGCTTTTGAATATCTTTAATTAACGCTTGATCAAAATTCTTCGTTTCGTTTTGTGTAAATAAAATGACAACCGTTTCTTGATCTACAATAGAAATGGGACCATGGCGGAATTCTAAATTCGAATAGCTTTCACATTCTGTTTGTGTCATTTCTTTCAGCTTTAATGTTGCCTCTTTAGCTAATCCGTTATAAGCACCTGACCCTAAGAAGATAAAGCGTTTTTTTGTTAAATCTTCCGTCACTTGCTTTAATGACTCACCATTTGCTAAAGCTGTTTTCACAAGAGTAGGGATTTTATCTAATTGCTCTAGCAGTTCTGAACGTTTACTGATTTTTGCTGCATAAAGTTGTAGAGCATATAACATATTTGAAAACGATTGTGTCATGACCACGCTTTTTTCAGAAATATCATCTAACGCAATAACTTCATTTGCTGCTTTCGCCATTGGTGTATCCCCATTACACGTAACAGCCATTGTACGAATATTATTTGCGCCTTTTAAATGCTCTAGCGCCATAATAATTTCCGAAGTTGTGCCTGAGCGAGAAATACCGATAATATGATACTTTTTATTAGGTAATATATGAGTACTTGTGTGTAAAAACAGCTCAGATGCCGGTACTGCTGCAGCAAATTCCCCTGTAGCTGATTGGTAATAACGTGCTGCTGCAATAGCTAAATAAAACGATGTCCCACATCCTGTAAATAGAACAACGTCTACTTGATCTTCATTAAAGGTCATCGACTGAACAATTGCCTTTGTAGCCTTTAACTTCTCAGCCTGAGTCATAATCTCATTATATGTGTGCATTCCAAAACTCCTATCTCTCTTTAATCTTAGTAATTTGTAGTTCCTTTAATAAGCTTTTGACAGCTTCCTTTTGTACTTTCGCAATTTCCTTATTTCCTGCATTGACTGAGCCACATGCCACAGCCCATTTATATGCTTCTGAATAGTCGGTTCCTTGGGAAAGTTTATACATGAGTCCGCCTAAAAAAGCATCGCCACTACCAACTGTATTGACTACTTGGATCGTTGGAGCATTCACTTTATAAACACCTGAGGAATGAATAAAGAGAGCACCTTTCTCTCCCAATGAAAAACAAACATGCTCAATGCCTAACTCATGTAGTTTTTCACCTGCTTCAATTAAATCCTCTTGTCCTTTGACTGGCTTCCCAACTAATTGATTAATTTCATCTTCATTCGGTTTTATAGCAAAGGGTAACGCCGCAATACCTTTTTTCAGTGCTTCTCCACTCGTATCCAGCGCCACTCGTACACCTTTTTGTTTTAAAAGGCAAATGATTGTGGCATAAGCATCTGTAGGCACGCCTTTCGGCAAACTACCTGATAGTACAAAATATTCTGAATGGTTAGCCTGCAGTTCTATCCAATCCAGCATTTTCTCCCACTCATGCTGTTGAATTGTTGGTCCTTCTTCTAAAAGCTCTGTCATTTCCTTTTTTTCTTGATTGGTAACCGTTAAACAAATACGACTGTCGTCTTCAATTTGAATGAAACTTGTTTGAAGTCTTTCTTCTATTAAAAGGGTCTTAATTTTTTCTCCATTTAATCCGCCAACAAAGCCACCTATAAATACGTCGCCACCAAGTGCTGTAATGACACGTGCAACATTGATCCCTTTTCCTCCACCTTGTTGAAACTTTTGCATAACACGATTTGTTTGACCTACTAGTAGAGTATTCATTTCATATACTTGGTCAATGGCAGCATTTAATGTAACAGTCGTGATCATTTTTGAAGCATCACAATCTTTTGTTCTACTAACTTAATTAACGCTTCTCGTGCTGGAAGGAAGTACTTTCTCGGATCATTTTCATTCGGATTTTCTATAAAGAATGCTCTTAGTTGCTCCGCAAATAAATCTTTTAGCTCGGTTGAGAAGTTCACTTTCGCAATACCGTAATTTAAAGAGTGACGTACACTTTCCTCTGATACACCGGATGCTCCATGCATTACTAATGGTATATTAGTAGTACGATGAATTTCTTCTAATAGCTCAAATTGTAGTTGAGGCTCCTGCTTATACTTTCCATGTGCCGTTCCAAAAGCTGGCGCGAATGATTGAATACCTGTTTCTCTCACAAAACGTTCTGCTAGTTTAGGGTCAGTGAAAAATGCACTTTTTTCTTCAACATTTATATCATCTTCTACACCGCCAATTGTACCTAACTCCGCTTCTACAGGTACATGTATCGCACTTGCCGCATCTACAACTTGTTTCACAAGATGTATATTTTCTTCAAAAGGTAAAGAGGAACCATCAATCATAACCGATGTATAGCCTGCTCGTAGGCACTCCATTACCACTTTGAATGACTCACCATGATCTAAATGCAAGGCTACTGGTACTTTTGCTTGTTCAGCTGCTGTTTTAGCTAGTGCAATCATATAAGGCATTTCAACATATTTATACGTACTTGAAGTTGTTTGTAAAATGACAGGCGCTCCTACTTTTTCTGCACCTGCAATAACCGCTTTAATAATTTCTAAATTATGCGCTCCAAAAGCACCAATGGCATAATGATGTTTATACGCATCCTCTAACATTTCTTTCGTTGTCACTAATGGCATGATGTTTCCCCTCCCTGGGTGGGTTGTTGGTATAATTCAATGCATAAAAACCCATAGAAAAACTATGAGTCTAGTTCAATTCTGTATAAAAGCGGCAGCGATCGCCTCTTACAATCGAAATACAAAACTCAACTGGTTTTCCTAATGTATCAAAGGCCGTACGTTCTAATAATAAAGCTGGTTTTCCTGCTTCTGTTTTTAGCAAGCGGGCTTCCTCCTTCTTTATAAGGACTGGCTCAAAAGCTTCTCTCGCTTTCACAACAATGACATCAAAACGCTGTGCTAATAAGCTGTACAAGGAAGAGGAACTTACTTCATATAATATTTCAGTATCTCTTATAATACTTTTAGGTAAAAAAGAAGACTCCAATACTATGGGTTCATTATCTGCAAAGCGTAATCGCTTCATTTCAATGACTTGTTCATCTTCTTCCAATTCAAGATTGTTCCTCACTTTTGTAGATGGATACACTTCTTGAATGATTAGTACTTCATCTCGTGGATTTAGGCCCTTCTCTTGAAGTACACGACTAAAACTATAAAAACCACCAAGTGATTGTTCAAATCTTGGCTTCGAAACAAAAGTACCTTTTCCTTGAATACGATACAATCTTCCTTCTTGTACTAATTCTTCGATTGCTTTCTTTACAGTGTTACGACTCACATGAAATATCTCCATTAATTGATTTTCAGAATCAATTTTATCTTCTGGTTTCCACTCACCCGATTGAATCTTCGCAGATAATCTTTGTTTCAACTGATGATATAATGGGATTACACTAGCTTGATCTAACGGTTTCATTTTTTACGCATCCTTCTTCTAGGTTTTGTTATCAATATATCATTTAATCCAAATGATTCCTATTGATATATCAATTCCCATTCTTTTCAAAGGCCACAATACCTAGGCACAAAGTTTTTTCTATTTCGCCCTCAGCATTAAGCCAAACAATGTCGGCATCTTTACCAACAGCGAGCGAGCCTTTATGATCAGCCATTCCTAAATGGATTGCTTGATTTAAAGAAACAAGGTGAGTTTGTTCAATTATGGATAGCTGTAGCCATTCCTCTATGTTTTTCCTTGCTGTATTCATATGTAAGACGCTCCCTGCTAAGGATCCGGTTTTACGTTGAATACAACGATTATCAACCACTTCAACTTCTTCTCCACCTAAAGCGTATATACCATCTGGCATTCCTTTTGCACGTATTCCATCTGTAATGACTAGCATACGCTCCAAGCCTTTTAATTTACGAACCATCCACAATAAGTCTTTGTGGAAATGGATATTATCTGGAATAATTTCTACATATACATCATCTTCTAATAAAACTGCACCAGCAACACCAGGATCACGGTGATGGATCCCCCTCATTCCGTTAAATAAATGGGTAGCATGTGTGACACCTGCTTTGATTGCACGAATCGTCATTTCATAGTTAGCATCGGAGTGACCGATAGAAGCAATCACACCTTTACTTTTTAACGTTTGCAGTAATTCAAAATTTACATCTTCTTCAGGTGCAAATGTGACTAGGCTAATGGATTGATTCGATCTCTCATACAATTGATTAAATTGCTTAACATCTGGCTTTACTATCGCTTCTTCTGGTTGTGCGCCCTTTTTAGCTTGATTTATAAACGGCCCTTCCAGGTGAATGCCTAGCATTTTAGCTACTGCTTCAGGCTGGTCTTTTTGATAAGAAGCAAGTGCATCAATGGCAGCCTCTATTTCAGGCATAGGGCACGTCATAGTCGTTGCTAAAAAGGAAGTTACACCTTCACTCGCCAAATATTTAGCTATTTTTGCATAGCTGTCGATATCGCTATCCATAAAATCACACCCTACAGCGCCATGAACATGGAGTTCCATCATGCCAGGAATAATATAGCCCTGTTGTTGACAGTCAATTATCTTTCCTGCTCCTGATAATGGTGGGCAATTTTTCATTTGGCCGATTTCCGCGATTTTTTCTCCCACTATTTGTAAAAAGCCATTCGTTACAACAGCATTTTCCATCACAATGTTGGCATGAATTATCCATGTTGTCTTATTCAAAATGTCACCTCTTCACTAGGATAATGCGCTGCTTTTATTTGATTCTCAGCTTCTTCTTTCTTTTTGAAAATATGTGATGACATCCAAGTTAAAAATAAAGCAGTTAAACTCACGCCGAAAAACGGCAGCAAACCTGGAATCCAGCTAAAAATTCGATAGAATATAGCAAGCCCTACAATAGACCCAATCATTTGAAGCGGATACGATACACTAAATAAAATCGAAACAGCAAAGTATCGAATAGAAGGTAATTCATAATGAGCGTAAATTTGAAAAATATTCAATACCATTACGCCATATAAAATGCTTATTGTCACAAATAAGGTAAGCAATAGTAAACCTGTTGTACCATGAAACATCGAAATAATTTGGAAATTAATTGTCAAAAAGTAGCCGATACCAATGATAATAATGCCTATTTTATTCGACGAAATAAACTCTACTTTATATGTTCTCCAATAGGTTTTCACAAGTAGTTTTAAATCATCTTCCCCTTGAAGCCTTTTGCGTAATGTTGTAAACATCGCTACGGTTGCAGGTGTAATACCGAATAAAACAAGCCCAAGGATGCTTAAAGCAATCCACATTAACTGCAAAACGGCTAATAATGTGATCAATTCAACAGTCCAATATATTTTCCCTTTCCATCCATCCAATCTCATTTACTTAGCCTCCTTACAATAGAAATTCCAAGCACGGCTTATAGGCCGTGCTTGTCGATTTTCAAATGATGATAATTTAAAGTAAAGAAGGAAGTTCAACATTACAAATCTCTTTACTTGTATTACCCCATTGGACTAAAAAATAGCCCTCTGAAGCTTTACTTTATTATTTAGTACGGTCGTATGCCCTTTGTGCTATTTCTAAATACTTCTCTAAGCCCATTTTATCAATCGTTTTCTTATATTCATCCCATTTATCGAAGCTTGCTTTACCTGTAATAAAGCTTGCTGTCATCTCATCTACATACGTTTGAATATCCGTTATGATAGCGACTACTTCGTCATTTTCTTCTAATGTATAGTTTAAACCTGGAAGAATATCTTCATCTTTTAACGCATATGGTTTTACTTGCTTCGAATTGTTAACTGAGTTTTCTTTTGATTCTGCCCCTTGGAAATATTTTCGTGTAACAATTCCAGGGTAGTAGCCCCCTGGCCATGTTAGGTAGTCACTGATAGCTTGGTCCATGTTTTTACCTTCTGGATTATTTGTAATCGTATCTAAATATTTAAAATTACCAGAAGCGTCTTCTTCATACGTTACCCCTTCAAAGCCCATGAAAAACATTTTTGTTCCTTCATCCCCGTATAGATGGTCTATCCAACGTATCATTGCCTCAGGTTCTTTCACTTTATCTGTTAAAACAAACATCCCTAAATTCCCTAGACCATTCCCCATCGCTGTATATTGTCGATCACCGTTAGGGCCTTCTAACACTTGTGCACCTACATAATCATCTAATTTATATAATTCTTTTGGATCTATTGAGCTTAGCATACCGAAATTTCCGTTAGATGCTTCAGCTGAAAAGCTTTGAGGATCTGTAGTAAATACTTCTTTATATAATAAATCTTCACTATACAATTTGTTTAAATATTCAAGCAATTGTTTGTATTCGTCAGTTGTTGGAACAAATCGGAATTCTTCCGTACCTTCTTTAAAATCTAAGTTCGCGTTCATCGCCCCTTGTTTGTTCAAACCAAATGAACCTTTTAAGAAGTTAATATATTGGTAGACTCCATAACCAACTCCCCAGCCATACTCATCCGTTTTACCGTTACCGTTCGGATCGTTTTCTTTAAAGGCCTTCAAGACGTTATATAATTCTTCCGTTGTTTCAGGAGATTCTAATCCTAATTTGTCTAGCCATTGCTGATTAATCCAAGGTGCTCCATAACGTAGCGATTCAAACGCTGGGTCATAGATTGCTGGGAAACCATAAATATTGCCATCAGCCATAATAATACCTTGCGCTACAGATGGGTATTGCTCTAACACCTTTTTAAAATTCGGCGCATATTTATCAATAAGGTCATTTAATGGAAGGAATACACCTTGCTGACCGTACTTAATTAAATCCGTTTTTGAAAATGCTGATGCAAAGAAGATTTCTGGATAATCCCCAGCAGCCATTAGTAAGTTCTTCTTTTCTGCTAATGTTTCTGTATGAACTGTTGTCCAGTTAATATGGATATTAGACATTTTTTCGTACTCTTGCCATAGCATTAAATTATTCCAATCTTGTGAAGCAAAGAACTTTGCTGCAAACCCATCTACTTCAATTTTTTCTTTCACAATTGGCATGCCTGTTTCATTCAAATTATCGAGATTTCCGCTTGTACTTGCTTCTTTTTCATTATTTTCCGAGCAAGCTCCTAAAATGCTTGCCGCTAACATCATACTTGCTACTACACCATATACACGCTTCTTTTTTACAGTCATTAAAATCTCTCCTATTCTTTAACCTTTTAATGAACCAATCATGACACCTTTTACAAAGTATCTTTGTAAGAACGGATAAAGCATAAGCATTGGTAGGTTGGCAACAATTAACACAGCATATTTCAATCCTTCAACACTAAGCTGTTGTGCTAAAAAAGTTTCTGAGGTTGCTTGAATCATATCATCTACTTGCCCTTGAATTAAGATTTGTCTCAGTATCAGTTGAAGCGGAAACTTGCTTTGGTCTTGCAAATAAATCAATGCTTGAAAATATGAGTTCCAATGTCCTACCGCATAAAATAAAACCATAACCGCCATTACAGGCAATGATAGTGGAAGGATAATGGTCCATAAAATGCGGAAGTGCCCAGCTCCATCAATCATGGCAGATTCCTCTAATTCATCAGGAATTGATTGGAAGAATGTGCGCATAATAATAATATTCCATACAGCAACGGCATTTGGAATAATCATGACCCAAAACGTATTAATCATACCTAAGTCACGGATTAATAAATATGTTGGGATTAATCCTCCACCGAAAAACATCGTGAATACCATAAATGCCATTATGAAACCTTTACCTTTCAAACCTTTACGTGAGAGTGGATAGGCTGCACAAATGGTCATCACAATATTTAACAAAGTTCCAAAAAAAGTGTACTTCAATGTATTAATAAACCCATTAATTATGTCCGGATTTTGAAACACTTTTTTGTACGCTTCAACCGTAAATTCCTTTGGCCAAAGCCATACATCACCTGATAACACATACTGCGGGTTGCTAAGTGAAGCACTTACTACAAATAGCAACGGATACAGTACAATAATCGTTACGATACTTAAGAAAATATAGTTAAAGATCGTAAACGCGCGATCGCCTTTCATTTCTTTCATATCAACCACTCCTTTACCATAAGCTCGTTTCACTTACCTTTTTCGCTATTCGATTTACCATAACGAGAAGGATAAAGTTAATGATAGAGTTGAATAGGCCTACAGCTGCTGAAAAGCTATATTGCGCTTCTAAAATACCGCTTCGATAAACGAAAGTCGAAATAACATCTGAAGCTGACATATTTAAATCATTTTGCATTAAAAAGACTTTCTCAAAACCAACCGACATGACGGATCCTGCATTTAAGATAAATAGAATTACGATTGTTGGCATAATAGCCGGAATATTAATATGAATAATTCTTTGGAATTTCGATGCTCCGTCCATCATTGCCGCTTCGTGCTGTGCCGGATCTACTGCCGCTAAAGCCGCAATATAAATAATGGAGCTCCATCCCATCGTTTGCCAAACATCTGAAAATACATAAAGAGACTTAAACCACGCAGGCTCTGCAATAAAATTAATGGGTGTTCCACCAAACAGCATGATTATTTGGTTGATCATCCCGTCTGACTTTAAGAAAAGTAACAGCATCCCCACTACAACAACTGTTGAAAGAAAATGCGGTGCATATATAATCGTCTGAACCGCTTTTTTAAAGCGAAGACTTTTCACTTCATTCAACATTAATGCCAAAATAATGGGTATTGGGAAAGATACGAGCAATGTAAATATACCAATACCGATTGTATTTTTAATTAATCTCCAAAAATAATAGCTATCAAAGAAACGTTCAAAATGCTTAAAACCTACCCACGGACTATCAGTAATCCCCTTTGTAGCGATAAAGTCTTTAAAGGCAATTTGCAACCCATAGAGAGGATAGTAATGAAACACTAAAAAATATAGAATTACAGGGACTAATAATAAATACAGCTCCCAATTTTTTTTAATAGACTTTTTCCACTCTACCCAATGATTTCTTTTTACTTTCGGTTGCTTTTTGAAGAAACGTTTTATCTTAGATGGCTTTTCCTCAACTGTTGTTCTATCCAAAAGCGTCATACATACACCCCCTGTTTACCTGTGTGATAGAATAGTAGACTCTTGAGAAATTTCAACAACCTTGCCACCGTTGCGAAGCGATTTCGTTGCAGCACAACCAACTGCGACGCTCATACGCCCTGCAAATGGAGTCGTTAAAGGTTCCTTGTTGTAAAGGATTAGCTCTACAAAATCTTGTGCAATTTTTGGATCTGCTCCCCCATGGCTTCCTTGCTCTGGTTTCATTTCATATACAACATCACTAAACTCTTCCCAAGAATTGGACTTGCGTGTTTTCAAATGAATTTTGTTATTTACATCATCATTTTCGATACGCCCTTTAGTACCGATAAATGTATAATTTCGTGAATAGTCTGGTGTAAAGTGACATTGTAAATAAGATGCTTTGATGCCGCCTTCTAACTCCATGATGAGCATGTTGTTGTCCTCTACATCAATTTCTTCACGGAAAGCACATTCCGTAAATGTATGAGGGACATATTCAGGACAAGTATTTTTCTGATCACAGGTTGGACATGTTAGCGTATTTGGTTTATCTCCACCGTAATAATCTAAGCTACCAAATGCGGATACTTTCGTTGTGTATTTTCCAGAAATCCAATGAATTACGTCTAAATCATGAGAACCTTTTTGTAGTAAAAGTGAAGTCGTATTTTTTGAGTTACCATGCCAATCGTGATAGTAGAAGTAGCCACCAAAGCCAACAAAGTGACGTACCCAAACGGCTTTTAAATCCCCAATAGCACCGGAATCGATTAAGCCTTTCATCGTTTGATACATACTCATATAACGCATGTTAAAGCCAACCATTAAATGCTTTCCTGACTTTTTCGATACATCTAGAATTCGGTCACAGCCTTCTACAGTAATCGCTAATGGCTTTTCTGCATAGACATGCTTCCCTGCCTCTAAGCACGCAATAATATGTTCTTCGTGTAAATAATCTGGTGATAGAACAGCAATTGCATCAATATCATCTCTTTTTAATAGTTCTTTATAATCCTTCGTTAAAAATAAAGGCGTATCAAATCTTTCTTGAAACTTTTCTAATCGTTCTTGGGAAATATCTGCTAATGCAACAACTTCTGATTCCCCTTCAGGCTTATGCCAGTATTGAGCTAACCCCCCTCTTAGGCCTGCTCCTATTACGCCAATACGTACTTTCTTCATAGATCTTCCCCCTTTTGAATACACATTACCATTGAATTTAGTAAACGTTTACATATTTGGAACCTTCAAAATACCTAAAACAACACAACCACATGTCAACAGGTTGTAGGTACAAGTTAAATCAAAATACTTTGGAATATTCCGACAATTACGTTTTATTAAATATATAATTCTAGTCATTTCCATGTCAACAAAAAATTGACGTTTATTTCACGCAAAATATGCTATTTATTTTTCCAAATGATAGTTGACTCATCAATAAATATAGGAATTTTATTACTATTTCATAAGCTCAACCCTTTTGAAAAAAATTAATCAATAGCTTTCTTGGAAAAGAAAAAATAAATATATACATTTCAGAAGGGAAATACTAAAAAAACACGAATATAAGTTCTTATGATGATAAAGGAGAGTAATAACTATGGATGTAAAATCTCTTGCTATTAATAAAAACAGCTGGGATGAAGTGGCACCTCGATTTTTTGCTAGAAATCCTCTTCCCGATTATGGACCCCTTGCACCAAGTGAGGAGCAATTAAACCTATTTGGCGATGTATCCAATTTAAAAGTATTAGAAATAGGTTGTGGAAGTGGCCATTCATTACAGTACATGGATCAAAGGCACGCTAGTGAATTGTGGGGATTAGATCTATCTAGTACACAGATAGAAGCAGCCAAAAAGACCTTACAGCACGCTAACTCACCTGTAAAAATCTTTGAATCCCCTATGGAAGATAATCCAGGACTACCGACAAATTATTTTGATATTGTTTTTTCTATATACGCACTAGGGTGGTCAACCAATTTAGATCAAACAATAGGAAATGTTCATCACTATTTAAAACAAGATGGCCTATTTATTTTTAGCTGGGAACATCCACTATACAACCGTGTAAGTAATACAAATGGTACTCTCACTTTTAATCAATCCTATCACGAGGAAGGTCCATATGTTCATGAAGCTTGGAGTCACCCTGCCATTATGCAGCAACACAAACTTAGTACATATATCAATACATTAATCAACAATGGATTTAAAATCGAAAGAGTAGTGGAGGATATTTGCCTTTCCGAAGAGGATATTGACAGACACGCAAATCGTTGGTATTCCTATGAAAAAGCAAAAATGCTTCCTACTACTTTCATTATTAAAAGTCGGAAGTTATAGCATAATAGAAAAGATCCATCCTATAAGTAATGGCTTATAGGATAGATCTTTTGAATGCTCAGTTGGATATACTATTTTTTATTGACTATAATGAGCGGGGCTGTTAATTTCCAAACAATATTGCTTGATAATGCATAAACGATAGAAAAGGCAATCCCAAATAAAAGGATGTAATTATTTGTGTCCTCTATCCAATCGTACACATTTGTTTCTTTAAATGCTCTGACAATAAATAAATGCAATAAATAGACGCATAATGTTTTTCTGCCAATATTCGTATACCATTGCTTGTTTTGAGGGACAAGTGATAAGAAAATATACGTACTTACGATCATCAGTGCATAAATTATAACTCTGCTCAATATATCTGAATCTACTATTCCGTAAGTAATTTCCTCATAAGGGTTTCTTCCAAAAAGCCATTCTTTCCACCGAACATCTCCGTATACAAATACAAAATAGACAATTACACTACCGAAAATACTGGCAAATCGTACATTCCATTTATTTTTCATCTTCACAAAATTTTCGCGATCCATGTAATAACCCATTAAAAAGAATGGGAAGAAGAAAAATGTTCTCGATAAAGATAGCCACTCATTTACTTCACTTATATACCCCACTAGTAAAGATAGCGCAATGGATACTACTATCATAGCTCTATGACTGCTAAATGCCCATAGCATGACTTTCCACATGAGCATACTTAATAAAAACCATAAAGCATAGCGCGGTTCCAAAAACTCGAATTGCACACTATCGCCAAAAACGTTCTTGTAGTAAAAGGTATATACTATTTGAAAAATAATATACGGTAGTAATAAGGTTTTGCCTATTTTCTTTATATCTTCCTTATTTTTAATCGTTCGAGAAAAATGCCCCGATATTAAAATGAAAGCCGGCATATGAAATAGGTAGATGACTAAATATAAAGTATCTACATATTGATTTTCATTTAAGTAGCCTGACATTAAATGACCTAATACAACTAAATATATTAATATAGCTTTTGCGTTATCGAAATATGCTGTTCTCTTCATGATATTTTCCTTTCAGCCATACATTTTAACATAAATGACTGAAATACCGCGATGTAATTATTTCCACAAAAGCACTTGGAGTTAAATAAATAAAATTAATTACATAATTAACATTATTAATTTTTATTATTTAAAAAATTAAATTTTATAATTTTAATTTTCTTTATTCTGTTATATAATGACATTAACTAAAAGAAAGGAACTTCATTATGGCTTATAAAGTAATTACCCATTGTCCTGTTTGCAGTGAAACATTGAAAATTACAAAACTGCATTGCTCTCATTGTCACACTACGATTGAAAATGAGTTTGAATTATCAAAACTGGCATCGTTATCAAAGGACCAGCTTCACTTTGTGGAAGTATTTTTAACATGTAGAGGGAATATTAAAGAAGTTGAAAAGGAACTAGGTATTTCTTATCCAACTGTTCGAGGCAAGCTAACCGATATCATTTCATCCCTTGGATATGTTCAAAAGAAGGAAAATGAAATAGACGAGAAAAAAGTTGTTTCCATGTTGGAAAATGGTGAAATCACACCAGAAGAAGCCATTAAGCTCTTAAAACAAGAATAGGGAGGGTTTTATTATGAAAGAGGAAATTTCAAAAGTGTTAGCAATGGTTCAAGAAGGGAAGATTGATGCAGATAAAGCATCCGAACTAATTCAACTATTAAAAGAGAAAGATGAAGCAGGTAGTCCGCTTGTAGAAAAACCTACTAAATATTTAGATAAAACATTAAAAATTCGTGCTGTTTCAAGCGCCGATGATAACGTTACGGTCAATTTGCCTTTAAAGCTAGTCAAGGTAGTGTTAATGGCTGGACATAGCATCGCAGCTAGTATTCCTCAATCAGAAAAATACGTTAAAGAAATCGACATAAACCTTATTATCGAAGCAATCGAAAACGAATTAGATGGCCAAATTGTTGACATTAAATCTGCAAATGGAGATACCGTTTCGGTTATCATTGAATAGTGATTTGCTCATGATGCATGTTAAAGTGAAAACAAAAGACGCTCGTTTTTCTATCCCCGTTCCATATGTTATTTTAAACATGGCCGTTTCAATTATATCATCTGAATTTTTACAGGAAAGTATAAACAAATGGACAAAAGAGTACTTCGAAAAGAAAAAAATGGCCTTTACCTTTCCACTTATAGACAAACAATTACTTAAGCCAATTGTTAAGGAACTAAAAAATTATAAAGGGATTGTGCTTGTAGATATCAAAGCTAATGATGGTACTGAGGTAAAGATTAAACTATGAATATGCCTAAAGAAAAAGCCTAATTTCTCGCTTTCAATACCTGAGAAAATTAGGCTTTGTTTATATTGTTTTATGTTGAGTTAATAAGAAAAGGATGCCTATCATAGGCATCCTTTTCCCTTCATCTAGCATGTTTATTTGTTGTTAATCATATAAATTAATTGAATCAGATTTCCGTTTACTTCAAACCCTAAAGATAAAGTATACATACCACTCTCTTGATTTGTCATATCAATAGTAAACATATCTAGATTTTCTGACCATTCATTCGTATCAATTACAGTCTCTTCAGATGTTGTATTATTGCGTAGTGATGCTACATTAGGTAATACTTTATTACCGTCAACATCTGTCACTAAATTTTCTACGTTTATGTTTGATGATCCTGTTAACATACCCACTACTTTATACTGAGGATTCGCTTTCAAGTTTGTCAGCTTTTTCAAATCTTTAAGTGGTGAGAAATCAGTTACTTCGTTACCCGTAATGTCAAGGGTCACTAGGTTTTTAGCGTACTCTAATCCTTCTAGAGATTGAATTACTTGTCTTGCTCCATGATAAGTCAGCTCAGTTAGCTTATACATATCACCTAATGTTAGGTCGCCAGTAACGCCCAATGTTTCCTTGATTGCATCTCTCAAAGTGCTATCCTTGACGTCCACGACCTGTGTCAAATCAACACTGTGCTTAACCATATAAACTAATTGAATCAGATTTCCGTTCACTTCATAACCTAGAGTTAAAGTATACATACCACTTTCTTGGTTTGTCATATCAATATTGAACATATCCAGATTTTCTGACCATTCATTCGTATCAATTACAGTCTCTTCAGATGTTTTATTATTGCGTAGTGATGCTCCATTAGGCAATACTTTATTACCGTCAATATCTGTCACTAGATTTTCTAAGCTAATGCTTGATCCTGTTAACATACCCACTACTTTGTACTGAGGATTTGCTTTCAAGTTTGTCAGCTTTTTCAGATCTTTAAGTGGTGAGAAATCAGTTACTTCGTTACCCGTAATGTCAAGTGTCACTAGGTTTTTAGCGTACTCTAATCCTTCTAGAGATTGAATTACTTGTCTTGCACCATGATAAGTCAGCTCAGTCAGTTTATACATATCCCCTAATGTTAGGTCGCCAGTAACGCCCAATGTTTCCTTGATTGCATCTCTCAACGCGCTGTCTTTAACAGTAACAGCTTGTGTTAGGTCAATTTTTATTAACCCTTCAATAGCGCTCTTTAGTGCTTCTAAAGCAGCGTCCACTTCACTTTGAGTCACATTTTCTTTAGTCAGCAACTCTTCTGCTGCAGCCAATTTAGCTGTAAATACGTTTGCACTTTCTTCAGTATATTCATCCAAAGAAATAGATTTTGCTTCTTCGATTGCTTGTTCAAGATCAGCAGTGTAAATGTCTACAGTATAGAACTTCGCATCTGCAAAATCAGCACGGTCTGAATCAGTTCCATTACCTGAGTTATTAACCACAAGTTTTAACTCTTTTACGCCTTTTACTGGGATTACTACATGTTTCGCCTCAGTACCATATTTCATTAGACCACTGTTGTACACTTCTTCACCATCTGCCATAATTTTGAAAATTACGCTAGCAGCTCCGGTATTCCATGAGAAATTACGGTCAACCCCTACGTATGTTTCAAAATATTCTGCGTTCGTACCACTGAGGTCATATACGATTTCTGAGTCAGCATGAGTTCCAATACCTTTGGCAAAATTCTTCACTTGTCCATTTACAAGCAATTGTAGTGTATTACCTTCAATATTTTTATCTTTTTGAACTGTTTTCCATCCTGCTGTTGC
>DEQI01000193.1 GCA_002360295.1 Planococcaceae bacterium UBA3370 | reverse complement strand
TAGATTTTTATGCTATTTTTTACCATAAAAACACATCCTTCTATTTCCATGAAGAGCAATACCTAAAACTACTCCTAGAGATAGCCAAGTGTACAAATGCACTAGCATCTTCCTTCGCCCTTACAGCATATTTTGTTTCAAGCTGTTTTGACGGATTGTTGAGTAACTTACAGTACAGTATCTAAAATTTCTTTTGAAATAGGTAGCCAATCCATATCAGTATCTAAAGAAAACTCACCATTTATTTCATAAACATATTTATATTCTTTATCTAATATTTCATCGAAAAAATATCCGACTAATTTTTTGTCATTTATAAAAGTTGCTTTTTTAATTGGATAAAAGACGCCTTCGACTATTTCCACATATAATAAGTTCATTTCGTTTCGTGTCATATCTGCCGCTGGATTGCGGTCGAATAAATATGAATCCCCCCTTATATCTTCAACCGCAAAACAATAGGTTTTCTTAATTGGTTTTAATCCCTTGTATCTCATTAAATTTTTATTCTCCTTTTTACTCCGCATAATGTTTCAATAGTTTTGACAACTACCAAGGTTTAGGGATATATCTTATTAACTTAGGTGAATCAAATACATAAATTTTGTCGCAATTATAACATTGTTGAATTCGTCCATCTGGTAATGAACGCTTTTTCCATTAAGTCATATTTCAAACAGCAAGTAGGACAAGTCCAACCATGAAAATCATGTTTATGCTCACTCATACAATACCCCTTTCTCAACAGTTTGACGAAATATTGAGCAATTACCTATTCCCAAACAACTACCTCCCTGTTACTTATCTGCGCTATTTGGATACGTCAAGCAAACCAAGTCTGCCAAGTATATAGTCGTCTACAATCTCTGACTCTGCCTTGTGATGTGTGATTGATTTTTTAGAACAAGTCTTACATACGGCAAAAGGAATAACTAATTTCATATCGGTCATAACACTTACCTGAATCGCCCCTACATTTTTAACCGTATTACTGTGATCTATCTTCATTTTCTTCTCGCAACTTGGGCAAACATCGTTGTGATATTTAATAAATTCGAGGGCATATTCCATATTCAAATTTTTAGCAACACTCTCTAAATTTCTTATAAGGTGTAACACTTTAGCGTTATCGTATAATAATCTTTTCATTTTTCCTTCCCCTTTCTACTCAAAACTTGTTTCTTCAACTCATGCAATCGAGATAATGTTTCAAACCATTTCGACGGTATTTTTATTAACATTCGCTCAATGCTTCATCAATTGCCTGTTTAATTTGTTTAGGTTTAACACCTGCATCTACATCAAATTTAAAATTAAATCCACATTCGCAAGTTCGCTCAATAGTTGAGTTCGTTACCCCAATCGAGCCTTTCCCCTCACGAACGTCATCACTTCCACAATTAGGACAATCGTTAATGTGTTTGGATACATTTAGATAATCTCTTACGTCCATATCACTTTCACACTTCCTTGTTTTGGTGATTTACCATTTGTGCATTATGGTAACAATCAACGTGTATGAAGCTTAATTTCCCGTTATTATCGTAATCAAACCAACCACCTTTAGTTTTTTGGTCATCTGATGATACGTGTTCCCCACATTCTGAGCAACTCCATGTGCTTTTAGGTGTAATTAGCAACCCGACCGTGCACCAACCTGTTTTAATGCTAGTTTTAGCCATACATTTTCCACCTTTCTATTTATTTGGATTTTTTAAATCTCATATTTGCCATACCGTCAATCCAAGCTAAATAGTTTTCCAAATTAGGTTTTTGCTTATTGTTTTTACAATAAACTAAATACTCATACAGATTGTCCCCAATATCAGAATGCCAATCTTTAATACCCAATTCTCTGGCCTGAGCTTCATACTTTTCTAATGTTTTTATAGATTGAGAAACATCCATTTTATAACCACCTTTAATTTTATGAATTATTACCCACTCAATATTTAGTCTTGATTAGTAATTAAATGATGCATTTCTTGAATTGTATTTTTAATATTTACCACTTTACTTAAATATCGTAATTTATCTTTTTCAAATTTAAGGTATTTTTTATATTTCTCTCTGCTAGAGTGATTTGCATAGTTTGAAAAAGCAAATACATACTCACAACTTCTAATAATAGAATAATCTCTATGCAATTCATCTACATGTAATATTTTTATATTAGGCAATACTTTTTTCAATTTCTGGTGCCATTTATGGAATCCGCCTATTATCACAATACGTTTCTTATTAAGAGTTTTTATACAAGTATCGATATCAACTTTCGATATTTCTTCTGCACATGCCTGCATTTGCATATATTGCCTCAACGTTTGTAATTCATTCTCTAAATCTTCTAGATCCTCTTGCTGTTGCTCTCTTTGCTTAATAACCTTTTCTAGCCGCGCATTTTCTTCCTTAACTAAATCTAGTTTTTTCTGAATTTCTATATTTTCTGATTTTTGTTTTTGGAGTTGGGCAGCTAATATACTCTTTTCATCCTCACTAACTACTAGCTCTTTAGAAAGACTAGAGATTTTTTTACTACTTGTATCATTCATTAACAATGAATAATCTTTTTTCAATCCCACAATTGCTAACACATGCATTAATAAAATATACAGAGATTGATCATTAAACCCATAGTTCGCTTTAAAAAAGCCCAGGTAGTAAGAAATAATATTCAGATCATTATTATTAAGCTTTAACAATCTCATATATTCAAAAAAATTAACTCCTAATAATTCCATAGAATTTTCAATATGCATAGTCGCATTGATTTCTGGTACATTTTCAAGATATTCCTTTGTTTTATTAATCTTTAATATTGCTCTTTTTTCTAAATATTTTGCATAGCTTTCAAAAGCATTTGCTGCTTTTGACGGTGTGTCGAATGAAGACAAGGTATCTAATAAATCATCTTCATTTATTTCAATCTCTTTTTTTGCATATTTACATGCTTCATTTTCGTAATAAGCCCGAAAACCATAAAATGCTTCAAATACAGTTTCGGTCTTTCTTAATTCATTTAAGATCCGATGAAGTATTAAAGAGTCACCATATAATTCTGGTATTAATCCTTTAACATTCCCTATTTCCTTTTGAAAACGATCACGAATAGGCTCAGTTAGTAATTCTAACTTTTCATCTATCCTCGATTCTATTTCTTCAAAAAAAGTAGAAACAATAGAAAAGGATTGTGGACTTATATTGGATTGTTCAAATTCTTCATCCATAAGAAATTGAGCTATGATTAAATCATTAGTAAGATCTACAAAATTCATATTTGGTCTGGTGCGTTTATTGTCATTTTCAAGCCACTTATTTAAGGCAAAATGGTTATAAATTTTACAATGATTCCAAACATGTTTAAATGATTTCTTAATAATGTTTATCGTGTTTTTAAATTCTTTCATTTCATCCTCGGCTATAAGGATATTTAGCATTTGTTCTAAGGCTCTAATTTTTTTATAAGGAAATGCCTGGGTAGAATTTTCTAAAGAATAGGGAAATGTTTTAGCTACATAAAGACTTAAGTTGTTATTATAAATTTTATCTATTTCATTGAATACAAAGGGTTTTGAGGCTATTGCAGTTGCTACTAGATAAAGTTGGTGATGGCGGTTATTTGTATTGAACCATGAGTATGTTGTCGTTTCTTGTACTTTACTCAAAGTAGTATCACTCCTTTTAGAATAAATTTTCAATATCTGACATAATTAATTATTTATCTGTATCATTACTCCATATTCCCACTCCTTTTTCTTTTGCTATGCTTTCTGCAGCTTCATACTCCGCTAAATATTTCATATTAGGAGCATATGCTATCCGCACAAGGCCTTCGGATAATAATGTTTCCTGCACTGAAATATTGTCAGCCCAAACGTAGCATAATATCATGCCATATTTGTCATATTTTACACCAATATCAGTGGTGAGAAAAATTTCCTCAGCATTCTTCAATAATTGGCCTGAACGCTCTTTGGCTTCTATAGAATAGGCTTGTTTACTTTCAAAGTCAGGACTATCTATCAGTAAAAATTTCACTTCAATCTCTTCCCTTTTCCCTTCTTCATTTTTATCACCTATATAGAACACCCCCGAATCGGCGTTACGTAATTGTTTCAAAGTCACTGGAACCTTTGTAATTGTTCCATCCTTTAATTTTTCAGCGCAATTTTGAGTACATTCCTCTGTTACTGCAGCCGCTACATATTTTGGTTCATTCATCTTGTTTTTTATCTTTTCTACAGTCATATCAATAGCGGCATCAACTAAAGTGCTTGTTACATCTTCAATAAGCGGATGAGGATCTGCTTCTATCTTATCGTCCGTTATACAGCTCGTTAGAAGTAATGCTACTGCTATGATGAGAAACCCTTTATATATCATTTTTTTCATTAGCACACTCCTTATTTTGCTCTTGAAGTTGTTTATCTAAGTTTGATAATCGTCGTAACCATAGCTTGCCATCTTTCAAACGTTTTACTTGTTCCTCGTTAAATACAAATTGTTTATTCATTGTCTATTGCTCCTTTTATTATTTAATTACATTCGTCAACATAATTCCTAAACCGATACATAGCATTAAGGTTGCTGATACATCTAATAGGCGTAAGCTTTTATCCTTCCATTTCTCTCTACCCCCAGCTAATAAATATGCTCCTACCGAAAGACCTGCAAGAGTTAAGGCAAAGATTACTTTTAAAAAAACAACGAATATTTCAAACATTACTTATTGCCTCTTTTCTTAATCAAGCTAATTAAATCATTGCGATTAATTAATACAACCTTGTTACTCTTTGCTAACTTATAAGCTGATGGTGCGAAGTAAGAGTTTGTAACTACCCATGCTTCATCGGCATTATAATGTGCTTTACCACTAACTACCTCTTGAACAGCTTTTAAATTTACTTTACTTTTGTAACGCTTAGCTTGTACTGCTATTAATCTACCATCTCTCTCTAGTAATAAATCGACTCCATAATCGCCTGACCCTTTAGTTTTTTTACTTTTATAGCCTAAATCGCCAAATAGCCTTTCAAGAAACCTTTCAAAATCATGGCCACTCATACGATCTATTTCTCTAATTCCAACCTTATAGTGCACCCATATTTTATAAACTTTCCTCAGTAGCCCAATTAATAACAGTAGAGCTAGAATGGAAAAGAAAAATATCGTTATATTAATAATGGTACTCATATTCCTTCTCCTTTTCATCGAACCGTTTAATTATGTGATGTAAATCTAAAATATTTATTCCTATTGCCTCTCCTTCAAGCGAGCAACCTTCTCGCCATATCTCATAATCTAATAATTCTCCTTTCGTGTATTTCTCACAAAGTAATACACTATCAGTTGCTCCACCATATAACCGCGTACCATCCGTTTGTGTGTATACTCCACGGTATACTAACTTGTTATGCCGCGCGGAAAGCAATAAATCTACCAATACATAATCTCGCTTTCTAAAAAGTGGAACCACTTTGTAATTAGTTTCTACATAAACCCTTACTTTCTCTATGTTCACAGTTTTAATAGGAAGTTGATCAATTGCAGAATTAAGCTCATCATCTTGAAATGTTTTTGCTTTATTTATATTTTTTGTAAGAGCTAACGGTGAAATTGTTTTTACGAAATGATTAGGTGTATATTCAATAACGTTTGCAGGTCTATATATCTCCATACTGAATGCTCCTTAATTTTTAATAGTTTTTATGTTATAATAAATTCAATTAATGTTAATGAAAGGTTGTTTTTTATGGTTTTTATTATAGGCATACTACTGATAATTTTAGGAATCTCCTTCAAAGCGTTTCCGTTTCCTGTAGTAACTGCCTCTAAGCCCTTATTCAAATATTTTTTTCTTACTGGAATAAGCGTTTGTATCTTAACAGCTATCTCCTTTTTAAAACCGTTTGCTTTAATACCTTGCTTTATCCTCGCTATATTGATTCATAGACAGATTGATTACATTGAATTTGGTACTTCTGAATAAAAAAGAAAACACCGTATAAACGCAAAAAATGCGCTATACGGTGCTTCCGTGTGTTTGGCTATTAATTTGTAAACTTATTATACTAAAATTGGCTAATTAAAACAAGGGCATTCGACAAGTGATGAAATACAATATACGTTCTTATTGATATTGTCTAAATCCCTTAAAATATATTTAACTACAGAAACACTATTTTCATCAGTTACTATTACAAATAAATTTGTAAAAAAATTACGTTTATTATTTACGAAATGATGTAATTTCTTGTTCTTTAAATGCTTTATGTTATAATAAGCTTAAGTAAGACCAAATGATGTTGCTGCACCATTTGGTCCGTGTAACAACAAACGCTTTAAGAGCGATTGGCAATATTTCTAGTTGAAAAGTAAAGCGCTCAACCTACTTGCCATAGGTTAGAAAGGGTGCTTTACTTTTTTTGTGTAAAAGTAAAGGACAAAGCTAACACCGCAACGGTAAAAGTACCGAAACCAATTGCTATGCTTAACGCTTCATACGCTGTCACTGGCATCCACTCCTTTCTTCCTCGTTAATAAAAACGAAGAGGATACGGACTACCAATCACCCTTAAAAACCTTTGATTGTTACCTCTTTATTATACCATTTTTGCCTACAAAACCCTAATTTTCTATGTTATTTATTACCTTAATTTATATATCAATGTTAATTGCTTTAAATAAATATTTAGACTATAATTCAAACTATATTGTAAAACAAATGATAATCCTAGCTACACAGCAAGGAACTTAAAAACACTTTTTGATTGTGTTCAAAATTTATCCGTATACGGGATAAGTATGAGCATTTATCGAAAAGTGTTTTATTTTGTTTTTCGATAAATAAAAAATAATGGAGGCATATATTATGTCAGAATTGAACTTTTTAAATGGAATGAAAAATGTGGAAGTGGAAGGTCATGTAGGCACTTGGTATAGCCTAGATAAGCGCATATTTAACTTTCAAGGCAAAAATGTCGAATGTGTTCTTATGGAACATGAGGAATATGGCGAGGATGCAGCATGGGTAATTATTGATACTAACGGTAAACTTATTATTCAAGATTGTAAAAATGGTTGGGATGAACTCAAAGAAAAATTAATTGATTTAAAAACTCTTGAAGAGGATTATTTAAAAGTTATTAAATATGATGAAGAAGTATATCAAACAGAATTGCAAAATGGCCGCGCAAAAGTCTTTGAAATTTTAGAAGAAAGATTGAAGAATAATAGCACGTGTGATAAGGATTTTTATGCTTATCATTTCTTTAAAGACAATGCATATTTTCTTTTAGAAAATGAACATACTATTTCCAATAGTTAGTATGCATTAAATCTTGGAATTTCACTTTATTTATATTATAATCAATACAATAATATTTTGGAGTTTAGCTCCAGTACGCTTAAAACGTAAAATCAAATACAGTGCTTTGAGCACAGCAAAAAACTCGTACATCTTAAAATGATGTACGAGTTTTCTTTGATTTAATGAGTTACGTTCGAGTGGAAATCATCATAACTAGATTGATCCGCATGATAGAATACCATATCGCCATCTTTCAAATTAAACGTTTTTCCATACCCGTCTACAAACTGATAATTAAAGCCTTCCATTTTCCATTGGTTATTTAACGGTGCACCTTCCATTGGAGATGTATGATAAGTTAAATGTGATTTTTCTACATTTCCATTATCAATTGTCTCAATGTTAAAGTTCACTACGATATAACCATCTTTTAAGAAAATATCAGAGTTATCATTTAATCGTTTTTCTAAGCCATAACCTGCTATTGTATCGACTTGTGGAATTTCATTTCCATTCTCATCGTATTGCGGCTCTTGCTTTTTAACAACATATACATTAGCTGGTAAACTGTATTCACCGTACCAATGTTGCTCCCGCGCAATAATGTCCTCTTTCTCAACACTAGTTCCTTCGGGTACTTCATTTTCTTCTGGGCCAATGAATGTTCTTAAGTTAGAGTTAAGAATTTGGAATGCATAAGTACCTGTTTCAGTACCACGCTTCGTATAGTCCTTGACGTATTTTGTAATGAATTGCTCTTTACTATAACTCTTTTTATACAATTCTTTTAAATCAGCATTAATTGGTAATGTATCTAAGTTTTCTGCGTTATACATATAGCGATAATAGTAATCTGCATTATCTTCTAATTCATTACCCTCTACAAAGCGAATCGCTTCATTTAATACTACAGAACGATAAGTTTTATCTTTATCTGAACCAACTTTTACGAAATAGTTCGTTTCGTCATGGTAATAAAGATCAACATTTTGTCTCTCACCGTTTTTATTTACAAATTCAAAAGTTGGTGTAATGCGTATCGCATCATTTTGATCGTACATGTTCCCTTTTGATTTCATATCAAATTGGAATTTATAACCCGTTTTAATTGCCATGTTTAAGAAATTATTCGGATAACCAATTCCATGACTACCGTGTCTTATCGGTAATACATAAGGAGCCACATTTCCGCGCGTAGCACCGTCAATTTCATTTGTTCCAACCCAGTATTTATTACCTGTCGGAGATAAAATACCGTTGTTTTCCTCTGTAACAAATACATCTTGCCAGTTGTAGTCTAGTACGTTTGTAATCTTTAAATCATATAAACGACCAACTACATCTACTTCAATCGTGTCATTTGCTACGTGATGATCCATCATTTCATTTTCCGTTCTAAACTCTTGGTTTAGGTTGGCTTCATGTTCTTTTGGCGTTTCCGCGTTCACATGGTCATCAGGAGCATTTATAGCGATTGCGCGGTAATCAACCGTATATTCCCCTTCCTTAACCCATACAGGCATATAGAACGTCACAGATTCATTATTAATTGGTACTGAAATCCATGTGTTAGCTGGAATAAAGGCCGCTTTTGTTTCCGTATATACATCAAACGGGAACCGTACTTGCTTATCTTTGTAATACTTAGCATAATCTCTATCACCATACCCCGGCTCATTTATATGTTGACCAGTAGTAGGTAATACCACAGTAAATGGTCTGTCTAAAATGAATGCGTGTCTATCCGCGTCGGCGTTAGCTGATTGTACAGTAAGATCCCCGTCAGTATAGCTTAAGTCTTCTCGGATAGGCGGGTATGTTCGTTGGTCATGTGCTTTATCATCGGATGATTTAGCATACATAACCACAGGTGTATGGACTGTAACCTTATTAATTTTTTCAGGGTTATCAGTAGAGTTATTTGTAAAAGAAACTTTTGGTTTAGGTGATATGTTGAAGTAAACATCTGGACTGTAATTGCTAGTTATCTTACTTTCCGTTTGCCACTTATTCACCTTTTCCTTATCAATATAGTTACCCGATTTTTCTAGGTCTACTTTTTTAGCTTTTGGAATTGGTGTTGGCGTTGGACCATCTGTTGGTGTAACTGTATCATCCATATATAAAGTTTCTTCTCGACTTACTTCACTTCCATTAATATCTCTTGATACTTCTGTAATATGAATACGGTCATTCTTTACGTCAGGTATACGTGAACCTAACTCTGCAGCAGCTTTAAATAAACCTGTTTCATCTGGAATTGGCGGTGGACCGCCAGTACCACTTAATGATGAAGATGGTAATGTTACATTATTACATAGCTTAGGGAAAACATGATCTTCCCATACAGCAGAGTGAATCGCATCAACTATGGTATCATGCCTTGTATTAGGTACAACTACCATACCACTTGGCAATGCGTAGTTTTCAAATGTTAAATCATCTAACTTATAAACGATTAAATGACCAATTTGCCAATAAGAATACGAGTACTCATCATCAAATGTTTTTACGACAGTTTGTGAATCAGAATGGTGTGAATCCCAACTACAATCATTTCCTTCATCATCTGTACAAGCATGATGAATTGTCCATGAGCGATTATACGTTTTATCCACTTTAATCGTATATTTAATTTTACCTGTGTATTGCTGATACTTGAAGTCCGATAGATAGCGTTCGGTTTCTCCACCAATCCATAAATTCTCATCGGTAGGGATACCATATGTGAGTACATCAAAGATTGCACTATCTGTCTTTTCATCCTCTATTATTTTCCCTATCGGATCTGCTTCCATATCTTCTGGATTGCTTTCCATTGAAGACCCTTCTGTTACTGTAATGTCGATTGCACATGTACCGTATTGTCCTGATGGAGTACCTGGATCATCTGTATCATCATCATCGGGTATATCACAAGGAATTGGATTTCCATCATCATCCACACAACAAGGAATTGTAACCGTCATTGTTTTATCATCGTAACGTTTAACTTCATCATCAATGTGAAGCGTAAATTCATACGTACCGCACCCTGCAGCTGTAAAATCACCTGTTTCGCTCTTACGGAAATACCCTGTTTCATACTCTTCTTTCTTGTCGGGATTTCGCCATTCTTCATTGAATGTATAAGCTGAATTTAGGTTTTCATAGTTTTTGCTAATTGCGGCTTTGTTAGAAAATACAGTGTCTTCAAAACTAAATACTTCCTCACCTACTGCATATGGAGCAACTGCCTCAGCCGGTGCATCATCTGGTAAGCCTTGATACGTACCTGTAATTTTATAATCTACACGTGTACGGTTTTGAGAAACATATTCCCAACCATCAATGTAAAAGGATGTTGCTTTTCCTTCCCCTGGTGTTTCATTAAATTTAAAGGTTTTAATGTCAGGCCAACTTGTACGAACAAAACGTAGCCATGTTGGATTGGTAGAGTTATATGAAGAGTTGTTCTCAGCATTATCTGCTATACCGCCTGTTACAAGAGCTATATCTTGAATCCAATAATAGGAGCCAACTGCACTACCATTTGTTTCTACTTCCTTTAGGTTTAAAGCAGCCATAGCATACTCGCCATTACCATTGTATACATCTTTTAAGATGCTTTCGCTAATGTCAGATGGCTCAATTAAATTTCGAGCTGCATTTCGGCTCGGATAGTTTACTAAATGATAATACTTTTGACCATGATAACCTAGTGCATTTCCGTTACTTGGATTAGAACCTGTTTTTTCTGCCCAAGGAACAACAGACCATGAATTTAATGAGGATAATGCATTTTTATGAATGCGACCTTCATAAATAGTCGGTACTCGATATTGCCCTAATAAGGGATATACGCCTGCTGTTGGATCGACACGAATAAATTCAGGACCACTAGGTAAATCAGTGACTTCTAATATCGTCCCATTATCATAGTAAGGAATAGCTTGTACCTCTTTCGGATAAAGAAATCCGATAAGAAGTACAAGGAATAAAACGTATATTGGTGTCTGTCTTTTCATAGCGTATCCTTTCTTTATTTTGGTTTAATTTCGATTACACCAACTGCCATTGCCGGCTCTGCACCTTGAATTTTTACCGTATAAGAATCATTTGATAAAAATTTAACGTCGTCTAATTTAGCATATTTATCTTTAGCGACTTCTTGTGCATTTAAAATCGCCTTTTGAATATCTGATGTTAAATCGTAACCATCAGTTAAATATTTGACTAACAACGGAATCGCATTAACCATTTTTTCACTTCTGAAATCAAATTGAATTTTGAATGAACCATCTTGTCGAGCTGTTACATTTACTTGATTTACTGTATCGTAACCCGGCTTAGGATTACCCACATAGTTATCTTCTTCAAGACCAAGTACAGTATCTACTTCTACAATTTTCAAACCAGTTTGTTTAATAATGTTATTGTCTACTGTCGCTAAATTCACTAGTGGTTTTTTATATGCATTATTCAAGATTCGTGGGTTTACGTCAGCATTTTTCGCATATACCGATGTATCTTTAGCGTAGTTTAATAAATCAGCGCTTGTGATGTTTCCGTTCGGTTGAGTAGGTACATCTTTATAACCCATTGCACGATACATAAACACTGAATAGTGAGCACGTGTTAATGTTTGGTTAGGTAAGAATTTACCATTGTCACCTGTTGTAATTTCGTTAGCATACAATGTATTGATGTACTTGTAATACTCATTTGAGCTAGATACGTCCGAGAACTTTTCATTTGTTGTGCCTTTAAGATTAAATGCGATTACTAATGCTTTTGCCATCTCAGCACGAGTTACAGCTTTGTTAGGGTAGAAATTACCTTTACTATCTGCTTTGAAAATACCCGCTTGCTGAACAGCTTTTATGTCATTGTAGTAAGCATTTTTTGTTGATACATCTTTGAAATCTTTAGAAGAAACTGTTTTAGGTAATGATGTTGCGCGGTTTAATAATGCCGCCGCTTGCTTACGACTAATTGTTTCTTGCGGTTTAAATGTGCCATCTTGATAGCCAGTAATAATACCTTTATCTCGCATAGCATGAATAATTTCGTAATAAGCGTTGTTAGGCGATACATCTTTAAATGGATTATTTACCGCAGCTTCTGTTTGGATTGGCATAACAATAGCTGGTGTTAATAATGCCATTGCAATTGCACCTAAAATTTGTTTGTTTCTCATAATTATTACTTCCCTTCTATTTATGTCTATATATACATTATACCCCCTTTACTAAATACCATCAAAAAACGAAAAACCCCATACGAATCCCGTTAAGGTTCGTATGAGGTTCTTCCTCAATACATGAAATATGTATTAAAATTAACTACATCTTACCTTTATAAAAAGATAATGTCAATGGTTTTTAGATTATATTGTTATTAAGAAGAACACGTTGTAGCACTAGTCAATTCACATTTTTATTTTTAAAACCACCCTAAATAAAAGAACTTACCTATTTACTAAGAAATAGATAAGTACTTGTTTAGCTACATATTACCAGTATGTTTTAATACACCATGCAACATTTTAGCCATTTGGCTTCGTGTAACATCTCCTTGTGGATCAAACTTGTTCCCCGTTTTCCCTTGCACAATACCGAGCGTTTCTAATACACCTACGGCGCGTAATGCATTTGCTGCAATGGCATGTGTATCCTTAAACGTTGGTACTTTCTCAAAGTTATCAGTAGTACTTGCTGTCGCATTCACAAGTACTGTTGACGTACCTGTATACTCAATGACTTTATTGAGCATGAGCGCGGCTTGTTGTCGTGTTACACTCGCATTCGGATTAAACTTCGTTGCACTCACGCCACTAATAATACCGGCTTCATAAAGTGCTTGCACATCTTTTTCGAACCACTTTCCTTTTGTATCAGTGAATGGATTTTCACCCGTTGCTTCTAAACCAAGTGCGCGGGCAATCATGGCCGCAAATTGTGCACGTGTCACCTTTCCATTCGGATTATACTGTTCTGCTTTTGTTCCATAAACAATATGTCGACTTGCTAATTCCTCAATGGCATCTTTTGTATCAACGAACTTGCGAATATCTTTAAAGGATACTCGTTCTTTTGAGAAGAAGAACTCGCCTGTTTGTTTCGTCGCAAAGGCAAATTGACCACCTTTATATGTGTATGGCATCGCTTTATACGTGCCTTTATCCGATTTTAATAAATAGGCTTGTTGATGTTTTTTCGTCACTTTAATTGCCTTTTCAAAAGATGAAAGGGCTTTGCCATCGGCAAGAATGATTAACTCATAGTGCTCATTCCCAACATGTTTCCACAACACTTCCAATTTATCTGCCTCAAAGTCTGTATTCAATGGTAACTCAATTTTCATACCATCTACTTCAAATACATACTCTTTTTCAGATGGGTAATCCACTGTCCATTTAAAACCATCTTCTACCTTTTCTACTGGATGAATGACTTGATCTTTTGCTGTTGTTGAACCTCCATCTATAGTAGGAAGTTCAATTTCATTGGAAGTCGGACCATCCCATCCACCACTCGAAGGTGGTGCTACAATTGGCGGTTCTGTAACAGGTGGTGGCGTAACTACCGGCGGCTCCGTAACAGGTGGTGTAACCACTGGTGGTACATATGGTTTCACCGGTGTTAAATCTGGTTCCCCATCATTTCCCACATCTGTAATGGCAATGTTTAAATAGCTAAGTAACAGTTCCTTATAAGCTCCGTCATAAATATTCACCACAATGAAATCTTTCGCTTTGAGTAAATTTTCTTCTGTTGGTTGTGCAATATAGGCTTTCACTAAGACTAATGCTTGCGCTGTATCATATAAATATTGTTCATGACTTACCTGTCCTGAATGATATGGGGAAGCGGTAAATTGAACACCATCTAACGATGCAAGCAATAAGGAACGCACAAATGCTGTTTCCAAACCGACCGTATCACTTGTAGTCACTACTGCAGGCTCTACAATAAATGTCACGATGGACGATACTTGTTCTTCCGTTAGTTCGATAATTTGAACAGCTTGTTGGTTTTCTACTAATACATAACCGTCCGGTAAAGTAGCGAAAACTTCTACTAAACCAAGTTCGATTTCTTCAAATGTTTGGGTATGGATGAGGTCATTATCGGCTGTGACATAATTCACTACATAACTACCTACAGCTATTGTTTCTTT